>CAYFVF010000312.1:0-2091 GCA_964346335.1 uncultured Hyphomicrobiaceae bacterium | reverse complement strand
ATCGCGCGGATGGCCTGCCCGGCCCGTTGCACCGTCTCGAACAGCGCGGGCGCGAGCGTATCAAGGTCGATGTCGTGTGTTGCCATTAGCACGCCTTTTCCGGGCATCGTCGGGTGTTTGCAGGCGTAGCAGCTTTGCGGCATTGCGCCAAGGCGAACGCGTTGAGTCGGTCACGGCGCGCATACCATCAAGGGTTTTCCACTTTGGCGTGTAGAAAAATCTTCGGCAAACCAGAAACTTGCGCCCATGGGTGTAAACGCGCGCGATGCCGCTTGGCACGCTGCGGCAATCAGCTATACCACTTAATGGTGTAGCCACGGCTAGCGTTGACGGCGTATGGCGGCAACGGCAGCGATTGGCGCGCGATTTGGGCTTGAGGGGTAATCCGGGCTTGAAGGGTTGCGGGCTTGATTGCGCCATATCAGGGCTTTTACCTGAACGATCCCGCGCGCTGATGCGAGGCGCAACGGCAATGCGATCTTGAGGAGGCAGAATGACGGTCAAGCCGGTTTTGGCGGACATCCAGCTCACGGCATTCATGGCGAGCCGGATTTGCCACGATCTCGTCGGCCCGATCGGGGCGATCAGCAACGGGCTGGAACTGCTGGAAGAGGAAACCGACGAGGACACCCGCGCCTATGCGCAGGAGGTGATCCTCAACAGCGCCCAGGCCGCGTGGACCCGGCTGGAATTCGCGCGGCTCGCTTTCGGTGCGTCATCGGGCCTGGGCCAGGCGATCGACGTCGGCCAGGCGGAGCGCATCGCCCGTGGCTACGTCGAGGAGGGCCGTCACCGGCTGCTTTGGGACGCCCCGGACGACATCCAGCTCGACAAGCCCCATGCGCGGCTCCTGATGATCATGATCGCGGTCGCCATCCCGGCGCTGCCGGTTGGAGGCGACCTTACTGTCGATGTTGCAGACGGCACACCCGCGCCGAGCCTCAGCGTGCGTTGTGCGGGACGGAATGCGCGTATCCCCGACAAGGTGGAGGGCATTCTCTCCGGCGAGGACCTCGACGGGCTGGACCCGCGCTCGATCCTGCCTTACTACGCCGCGCGCCTCGCGGACGAAGCCGGTATGGCGATGTTCGTGATGGAAGAGGGCGACGAGGTGATTTTCACGGCCGCGCCAGCCTGAGACGTCGATCTTTAGGGTTTGATTAAAGTGCGACGCGCATTCTCCGTGCCGTACCGCGTCCAGAGTGAGTGTGCGTCCATGTCCTATTGCCTGATCGCCGATGACAACGCCGCCATGCGCGAAGTGCTGCGCGGCATCCTGACCGACCTGGGGTTTGAGGTTGGCGAAGCGGCTAACGGACAAGAGGCGATGGAAACCTGCCGCGCCCGCACCCCCGACGCGATCCTCCTTGACTGGAACATGCCGGTCATGGATGGACTGGCCGTGCTGGACGCGCTTTCCGGTGGCGGTGGCGGCGCGCGGCCGAAGGTGATTTTCTGCTCCAGCGGGGCCGAACCCGAGCCCGTTGTGCGCGCGATGGCGGCCGGCGCGAGCGAGTATCTCGTCAAGCCCTTCGACAAGGACCTGCTGGCGAGCAAGTTCGTGATGCTCGGTCTCGCCTGAACCAAGCCTGCAATTGCCGGGTGTTCCCGCTGCCCGAATCGTTTCTTGCGAAGAAAGGCATTTCGTCGCACCATAACAAAATCGTGAAAAGAGAACGCGGATAGAACGCGCACTCTAAGTGGAGGAAACGCGCCGCGCGTTTTTTTTATGCCGCGCGGCGATACGCGTTGGAGGTGTGGCATGAACGTGGCATCCATCCTGAAGCATAAGGGCCGCGACTGCGCGACCATTGCGCAGGATCAGCCCGTCAAGGAAGCCGTTCGGCTGCTGGCGGAAAAGAGGATCGGCGCGCTGGTGGTTGTGGACGGCGCGGGGGACATTGCCGGCATCGTGTCCGAGCGCGATATCGTCGCCAACCTGGCGGACGGTTCGGCCGAATTGCTCGCCGCGCCGGTGTCGCGGGTGATGACGCGGGACGTGTTTACCTGCGCTCCGACCGACACCACGGATCAGTTGATGGCGCAAATGACCGACAGCCGCATTCGCCATCTGCCGGTCAAGGAAAATGG
>CAYFVF010000311.1:0-2099 GCA_964346335.1 uncultured Hyphomicrobiaceae bacterium | reverse complement strand
CAAGCCCGTTTTCAGGGCCATCTTGACATTCCGCTGAACGACACTGGCCGTGTTCAAGCGGCGCGCAACGGGGCCGCGCTTGCTGAGGTGATTGGCGATCTGGCGGGTTTCGACTTCGTCTCCAGCCCCTTGAGCCGCGCGAGCGAAACGATGGAAATCGTCCGTCGCGCGCTGGCGCTAGACCCCGGCGGCTACCGCACCGATGGGCGCCTGCGCGAAATCAATGTGGGCGATTATCAGGGCCGTCTCACGCAGGACGTGTTTGGGCATCAGGCGTCTCACGCAGGTCAACGCCCTGGAGATCGCTGGGATTTTGTTCATCCCGGGACGGGCGGCGAGAGCTATGCGATGCTCTTCGCGCGCGTGTGCGAGTGGCTTGAGGGCGTTGAACACGATACAGTCGTGACCGCCCATGGCGGTGTCATGCGATGCCTGCGGCGTCATGTCGAAGGGCTGGACGCCGATCAGGTGTTTCGTCTGGACGCGCCGCAAGACAGGGTGATGGTGATCCGCGCCGGCGCGCTTGAGTGGATTTGACCCTGCGCGCCGCAGCTCCCAGGAAAACATCGCAAAGCTCATGTCGCACAACACATTTGGCCACATTTTCCGCGTCACGACCTGGGGCGAGAGCCACGGCCCGGCGCTTGGATGCGTGATCGACGGGTGCCCGCCTGGCATCGCCCTGAGCGAAGAGGACATCCAGCCGTGGCTTGACCGGCGCCGCCCCGGCCAGTCGCGCTACACCACCCAGCGCCAGGAGGCCGATCAGGTCCGGATCATGTCCGGGGTATTCGAGGGCGCGGACGGCGCGCAGCTCACCACCGGAACGCCCATCGCTCTGCTGATCGAGAACACTGACCAGCGCTCCAAGGACTACGGCGACATCAAGGACAAGTTCCGCCCCGGCCATGCCGATTACACCTATCTGGCAAAATACGGCATTCGCGACTATCGCGGCGGCGGGCGCTCCTCCGCACGCGAGACGGCGATGCGGGTGGCGGCCGGCGCGGTGGCGCGCAAGGTCATCGCGGGGATGCGCGTGCGCGGCGCGCTCGTGCAGATGGGGCCGCACGCGATCGACCGCGGCAACTGGGACTGGGAGGAGGTGGACAGCAACCCGTTCTTTTCGCCTGATGCATCCGCCGCCGCGCGCTGGGCCGACTATCTCGATGCTGTGCGCAAGGACGGCTCTTCCGCCGGTGCGGTGATCGAGATCGTCGCAGAGGGCGTGCCCCCCGGCCTCGGCGCGCCGCTTTACGCAAAGCTCGACCAGGACATTGCTGCCGCTTTCATGAGCATCAACGCGGTCAAGGGGGTCGAGATCGGGGCAGGTTTCGCCGCTGCCGCACTTTCTGGCGAGGCAAATGCCGATGAAATGCGCATGGCCCCGGACGGGACGCCTGAATTTCAGTCAAACAACGCGGGCGGTGTGCTTGGCGGCTTGTCCACCGGGCAGCCAGTGGTTGCGCGCTTCGCCGTCAAGCCGACCTCCTCGATCCTGCTGCCGCGCCAGACCGTGGATGCCGACGGGCAGGACACCGAGATCATCACGAAAGGGCGGCATGATCCTTGCGTGGGCATACGCGCAGTCCCGGTCGGTGAAGCGATGATGGCGATCGTGCTGGCTGACCACCTGCTGCGCCACCGCGCGCAATGCGCGGGGACGTAACCGAGGCCAAGCTGGGATCGAAGAGCGCTTTCATGGCCGCGCAACCGCGACAGCCAGATTCCCCGAGTCCTGATGCGAAGCCGTCACCCGAAGAGGTGATGGGCCGGGGCTTTTCCTTGCCCTACGGCGCGAACCGTGGCGGCTTCCGCTTTTATTTCATGGCCTTCGTGGCGCTGATGTGTCTCGGCTTTTACGTTTCGGGCGGGCACCAGCTTCTTCTGCCGGCCAGCATGGGCGCCGCGGCGGTTGCCTATTACTTCTTCCCGCTGATCGAGGGGCGGTCGCGGTTCGGCGCAAACGAATACGGGGTGTTCTGCGATGGGCTTGGTCTCATCCCGTGGCGCGAAGTGAACGACATCCTGCTGCGCGACTTTGCGGTGCGCAACATGTCGAACAAGGAGCTTCACATCCAGCTCAAGCGCGATCTGGA
>CAYFVF010000310.1:0-2114 GCA_964346335.1 uncultured Hyphomicrobiaceae bacterium | reverse complement strand
TCATCGTCGGGCCGAAAGACCTTCCGCGCATGCTCTACAACCTTGGCCAGAACCTGGGCAAGCTGCGCCGCACCGCCGATGATTTCCGCCGGCAGTTCAACGAATCCATGCGCGAAGCGGGCATGGACGATGTGCGCAACGACATGAAAAAAATGAGCGATCTCAACCCGGCCAACCAGGTCAAGAACGAGATCGAAAAGACGTTTCGTGACGATCCCGAGCGTTCGGGAAGCACCGCGAAGACCAGCGAGACCGCGAGCGAAACGCCCAGCGGCGAGCAGTCCGCAGCGGCGGCGCCCTCGGAAGGCGATATTCTGGGCGAGCCGGATGCGGCGCAGCACACCGGCGGCGCGGATGACGACGCGCAAGCGAATGACGAGCCATCGCGCCCAGACCCCAAGCCTGCCGCCAGCCGCAACGCGAACGGCGCAGCCAAGGCAAAGGACGCGGTCAGCTAGAGCATTCATAGCGAGAGCGGGAACCGGTTCCGCGTTGGAAAATACGACGAAACAATAACTTGGAGCGCGTCTGCCGAGCCGGGGTTCGTGAACGCGCTCTAGCCCCTCGGAGAAACCTCTTTGGCCCAGCGCGACGACATCAACGACATCGACGCCAGCAAAGCGCCGCTGGTCGAACACCTCATCGAGCTACGTCAACGCCTGATGTGGTCGGTCGTCGCCATTTGCGTCGGCTTCGTGCTCTGCTTCACGTTCGCGAACCAGATCTACAACCTGCTGCTGGTGCCATACCAGTGGGCGGTGGGCAAGGATGTGCCGATCGGCATGATCTACACGGCCCCGCAGGAGTTCTTCTTCACCCAACTGCGCGTGGCGCTTTTCGGCGCGATTTTCCTGACCTTTCCGATCATCGCGGCGCAGCTTTACATGTTCGTGGCGCCGGGCCTGTATAAAAACGAGCGTCAGGCCTTTCTGCCGTTCCTGATCGCGACGCCGGTCCTTTTCGTGATCGGCGGCGCGCTGGTTTATTTCGTCGTCATGCCGCTGGCGATGCAGTTCTTCCTGTCGATGCAGCAGACCGGCGATGCGCAGGTGCAGATCCAGTTGACCGCGCGCGTGAGCGAATACCTCTCGCTGATCATGACGTTGATCCTCGCCTTCGGGTTCTGCTTTCAGCTTCCTGTGCTGCTGACGCTGCTTGGCCGCGCCGGAATCATCACGGCCGACGGACTGCGGCGCAAGCGCAAATACGCGATCGTCGGCGTGTTCGCGGCCGCCGCGTTCCTGACGCCGCCTGACCCGATCAGCCAGATCGGCCTCGCGCTGCCGACGATCCTGCTTTACGAACTCTCGATCCTCAGCGTCGCCCGCGCCCAGCGCAAGCGCGACGAGGCTGCAGCGAACGCGCAGGCGGACTGACGGGGGTCATACTTTTCAGCCGGTTAGTTCCTGCAAAAAAGGAGGGGGCACTATTAGCGCCTCTCCACTTCGTTTATGCAGCAACCGTCACCTTGCCGCGTGGGTCGCGTGACCGCCTGATGCGAATGTCAACATCACGGCCAAGCGCGGTCACGAGGTTGAGCAAGCGCTGAAGGCTGAAGCCCTCCAGCTTGCCACGCATCAGCGCTGACACTTTCGGCTGGTCGATGCCCATTATTTCCGCGGCCTCAACTTGAGTGAGATTGCGTTCATTGATCGCCACCACGATGGTTTGCGCGATCTGTATTTTGAGACGATCTTCCTCGGTTAATTCGAGCCCCAGATCGGCGAACACGTCGCCGCTTGACTCCGTGACCGAAAGATCGTCTCGGTCTTCTCCAGTCATGGAGCTTGATCCTTCCATTTCCGCTTGCGCATTTCTTCCTGGTCGACTTCTTCTGCCTGCTTGAGGCGCGCCCTGATGCGCTGGATGATGTGATCGGGTGTCTTGACGCCGCTCGACGATTTTTTCTGAAAGGCATCGAGCACATAGATCGCCGATTCAGATTTTACGGTGTACACCGCGCGATATGTGTCGCCGTCGTGGTCTGTCCTGATTTCCAGAACCTTCGCGCTGCCAAAGCCGGACAGCGGACGGGCGCTTTCAGGTTTTTCACCGATTTCAACAAGACTTAACGCAAAACCAATCTCTTGCTTAACCTCCTTTGAGAAGTGGCG
>CAYFVF010000309.1:0-2134 GCA_964346335.1 uncultured Hyphomicrobiaceae bacterium | reverse complement strand
CCCAGATTTCAATAAACACACCCGGGACGGTTCCAATGGATAACGTGATCTGGCTTATCGTTGCCGCCGGTCTGCTTTCGCTCGTGTATGGCGCGCTGACCATCCGTCAGTTGCTTGCCGCTGACCCTGGCAACGCGCGGATGCAGGAAATCGCCGGCGCGATTCAGGAGGGTGCGCAGGCTTACCTGTCGCGCCAGTACACGACGATCGCTATTGTCGGCGGCGTCATCTTCCTCATCGTTCTGTTTCTGCTCGGTCTGCCCGTGGCCATCGGCTTTCTCATCGGCGCAGTGCTGTCCGGCGCGGCGGGCTTCATCGGGATGATCGTGTCAGTCCGCGCGAACGTGCGCACCACCCAGGCGGCAAGCGTCAGCCTCGCGGACGGCCTGTCGATCGCCTTCAAGTCCGGCGCGGTGACCGGCATGTTGGTGGCAGGTCTGGCGCTGCTGTCGGTCACGGTCTATTTCGCGGTCCTCATGCTCTTCGGCTTCGACCAGACTGACCGGACCATCGTGGACGCGCTGGTCGCGCTTGGCTTCGGCGCGTCGCTCATCTCGATCTTCGCGCGTCTCGGCGGCGGCATCTTCACGAAGGGCGCGGACGTCGGTGGCGACCTCGTCGGCAAGGTCGAGGCCGGTATTCCCGAGGACGACCCACGCAACCCGGCGACGATCGCGGACAACGTCGGCGATAATGTCGGTGACTGCGCCGGCATGGCTGCGGACCTTTTCGAGACCTACGTGGTGACGGTCGTGGCGACGATGGTCCTCGCCTCCATTTACTTCGCAGGCCAGGACATCCTGATGCCCGCGATGGTCTATCCGCTCGCGATCGGCGGTGTCTGCGTCCTCACCTCGATCATCGGCACGTTCTTCGTCCGTCTCGGCTCGGACGGCAGCATCATGGGCGCGCTCTATAAGGGCTTTATCGCCACAGGCGCGCTCTCGCTGCTGGCGCTCTGGCCCGTTACCCATTTCATCATCGGCATGGATACGCCGATGCAGGCCTCAGGCGTCAGCTTCACCGGCGCGGAGTTGTTCTACTGCGGGGCGATCGGCCTGGTCATCACCGGCCTGTTTATCGTCATCACCGAGTACTACACCGGCACGGGCTTCCGTCCCGTACGCTCAATCGCAGAAGCGTCGCGCACCGGGCATGGCACGAATGTCATCCAGGGCCTGGCGATCTCGCTGGAGGCCACCGCGCTTCCAGCCATCGTGATTATCGCGGGCATCCTGATCGCGTTCAACCTCGCGGGACTTTTCGGCATCGCCATCGCCGTGACGACAATGCTGGCGCTCGCTGGCATGGTGGTCGCGCTCGACGCTTTCGGCCCGGTCACGGACAACGCCGGCGGCATTGCCGAAATGGCCGACCTGCCGGAAGAAGTGCGCAACACCACTGACGCGCTGGACGCGGTGGGCAACACCACAAAAGCGGTCACGAAGGGCTATGCGATCGGCTCTGCGGGGCTTGGTGCGCTCGTGCTGTTCGCGGCCTACACCGAGGACCTCAACTTCTTCATTACCAACGCCGACCAGTTCCCCTATTTCGCGGGTGTCGAGCTCAACTTCTCGCTATCCAACCCGTATGTTGTGGTCGGCCTGTTTTTCGGCGGGCTGCTGCCCTACCTGTTTGGCGCGATGGGTATGACGGCGGTTGGCCGCGCGGGCGGCAAGGTTGTCGAGGAGGTCCGGCGGCAATTCAAGGAAAAACCGGGCATCATGGAAGGCAAGGACAAGCCGGACTACGGCGCGGCGGTCGACATGCTGACGAAGGCGGCAATCAAGGAGATGATCATCCCGTCGATGCTGCCGGTTCTCTCGCCGCTTGTTGTGTTTGTCGTCATCAGCCTTGTGGCAGACAAGTCAGCGGCGTTCTCGGCGGTGGGCGCGATGCTGCTCGGCGTGATTGTTACCGGGCTGTTCGTCGCGATCTCGATGACCGCAGGCGGCGGCGCCTGGGATAACGCCAAGAAATACATCGAGGATGGCAACTTCGGCGGCAAGGGCTCTGACGCGCACAAGGCGGCCGTCACGGGCGATACCGTGGGCGATCCGTACAAGGATACGGCAGGCCCGGCGGTCAACCCGATGATCAAGATCACCAACATCGTAGCGCTGCTGTTGCTGGC
>CAYFVF010000308.1:0-2137 GCA_964346335.1 uncultured Hyphomicrobiaceae bacterium | reverse complement strand
GACGCGATGTGCCGCACGATCAAGTCAGCCGGCTCGCGGCGCGGCGCGATGATGGGCACGCTGGCTTGCGACCACCCGGATATCGAGCGCTTCATCGAGGCGAAGGCCGATCCGGACAGGCTGCGCATGTTCAACCTGTCGGTGCTGGTCACCGATGCGTTCATGGAGGCAGTCGAGGCCGACGCGGACTGGCCCTTGAGCTTTGGCGGCGTACATTACAAGACCGTGCCGGCCCGCGCGCTGTGGGACAAGATCATGCGCTCGGCCTTCGACTACGCCGAGCCGGGCGTGATCTTCATCGACCGGGTGAACCGGCGCAACAAACTCAGCTATTGCGAGACGATCAACGCGACCAATCCTTGCGGCGAACAGCCGTTGCCGCCTTACGGCGCATGCCTGCTCGGCTCGATCAATCTGGCCGCGCTGGTGCGCGAACCATTTACCGATCGGGCCGCCCTCGATGAGGACCGGCTGGCCGAACTGGCCCGCACGGCGGTGCGCCTGCTCGACAACGTTATCGACATATCGGGTTATCCGTTGGAGGCGCAGGCACGCGAAGCGCGGCACAAACGCCGGCTGGGCATCGGCGTCACGGGGCTGGCCGATGCGCTTATCATGTGCGCCAAGCATTACGGCACCCAAGAGGCGCGGACGCTGACAGCGCGCTGGATGGGCCTAATCGCGCGTCATGCCTACCTGGCGAGCAGCGAGATCGCAGCTGAAAAGGGCAGCTTTCCACTGTTCGACGCGGAAAAATATCTGGCAGGCGAGGGCGCTCAGGCGCTGCCCGAGGATGTGCGCGCGGCGATCCGCGAGAAAGGCCTGCGCAACGGGCTGCTGACTTCGATCGCGCCGACCGGAACGATCTCGCTGGTCGCGAATAACGTGTCGAGCGGCATCGAGCCGGCGTTCGACTTCAGCTATCGCCGCAAGATCTTGCGCGACGACGGCGCCGCGGACGAGGAGTGTGTCGAGGATTATGCCTATCGCCTGTTCCGCGAGATGCACGGCCATGATGCGCCGTTGCCGGACAGCTTCGTGAGCGCGGCACGGCTGCCCCCCCATGAGCATCTGGCGATGCAGGCGGCGCTACAGCCTCATGTCGATGCCGCGATCTCCAAGACCATCAACTGCGCGGCGGATATCGCGTTCGAGGACTTCAAGGACATCTACACGCGCGCTTACGAGACGGGGCTCAAGGGCTGCACGGTGTACCGTCCGAACCCGGTGACAGGCGCTGTGCTAAGCAGCGACACGCGCGATGCCGACCCCACAGCGGCGGAGTCGGTTGACCACGCGCCGCAGCAGCAGTCGCTGGGCCTGGCCGCGCCCGCCGTGGCCCCTGCCAGCGGTTCGGGCGAAGTCGTCTACATGTCGGCCCCGCTGGAACGCGACACTGCCTTGCCCGGCTACACTTACAAGCTGAAATGGCCCGGCTCTGGCCACGCGATCTATGTGACCATCAACGACATCTTGCAGGACGGCCGACGCCGCCCCTTCGAGATCTTCATCAATTCGAAGAACCTGGAGCACTACGCCTGGACAGTTGCCCTGACGCGCATGATCAGCGCGGTTTTCCGGCGCGGGGGCGACGTGTCGTTCGTCGTGGAAGAGCTCAAGGACGTGTTCGACCCGCGTGGCGGGCACTGGCTCGGCGGGCGGTATGTGCCCAGCTTGCTGGCCGCGATCGGCGAGGTGATCGAGCGCCACATGATCGACATTGGCTTCATTCAGCGCGGCGAGGCCGAATTGAGCGGATTCGTGCGCCAGGCTGGCGGGAGCGATGCGCGCGGGCTGGTCGGCGACAAGGCATTCTGCCCGCAGTGCGGACGCCCGGCGCTGGTCTACCAGGAAGGCTGCCTGATCTGCCGCGATTGCGGCTATTCGAGTTGCGGGTAGCTGCCCGTCAGGGCGCGGCCGCATCGCAGCCGTTGGGGCGCTAGAGCGCATTCCGAAAAGTGGGAGCCGGTTTTCGGAGAAAAATGCGCGTCAAATCAGACAATTAGAGCGACTTTTCGGTTCAGTCAGAACGAAAATCGCGCTAGCCGGTCGGTTCGGCCTTGTTCACTTGCGCGAATGGCGAAACACGCTGCGCCAGAAGTCATAGGCGGCCAGGATCAGACCGATCGACACGAGA
>CAYFVF010000307.1:0-2148 GCA_964346335.1 uncultured Hyphomicrobiaceae bacterium | reverse complement strand
TGGGCACGTCCTTGCCGCGTAGACCCTTGACCAAGAGCTGCCCTATGCGTTTCGGCCCCGCAATCAAGATCGCCCCGTCGATCCTGTCGGCCGACTTTGCCAATTTTGGCGCGGAAATCCGCGCGATCGAGGCGCAGGGTTGCGACTGGGTGCATGTCGATGTCATGGACGGGCATTTCGTGCCCAACCTCACCTTCGGCCCGCCGCTGGTGAAGGCGATCCGCCCGCATGTGACGACCGTGCTGGACGTACACCTGATGATCGCGCCGGTTGATCCGTTCATTGCGGCGTTCGCGCAGGCCGGAGCGGACATTATCAGCATCCACCCCGAAGCTGGCCCGCACACCCACCGCACGCTGCAGGCGATTCGCGCGACCGGCGCGAAGGCCGGGATCGCGCTCAACCCTGGCACACCGGCCGAGGCAGCGGAATATCTGCTCGATCTGTGCGACCTGGTCTGCGTGATGACCGTGAACCCCGGCTTCGGCGGGCAGAAATTCCTTTCCTCGCAGCTCGACAAGATACGCCGTCTGCGCGCCATGATCGGGGACCGGCCGATCCACATTCAGGTCGATGGCGGCGTCACGCCGGAGACCGCGCCGCTGGTGGTCGAGGCCGGGGCGAACGTCCTCGTCGCCGGCTCAGCGGTGTTTGGGGGCGGCTCGATCGATGACCCTGGCGTTTACGGCGAGAACATCCGCGCCTTGCGCAGCGCCGCCGAGCGCGCGCAGGCCGCCCGCAACGATTGGGGATAAGCCCGCCCGGCCTCGACACCGCGCACAGCACGGGCGATCATTGTGGGTGATTCGTCAGGGGCTGCACCCTATGAGGCTACATTCCGGCATGACCACCCAGCTTCCCAGCCTGCCGACGGCTGATCCGGCGCGGCTCAAGGCCATCGACCCGCAAGACCTTGTGCTCGCGTGTTTGGCGTTCGAGCACGCGGCGACTGCGGCCACGCTTGCACAGCGGCTGAAGCCCTGGGGCGTGGCGGCGGCCGATGTCCCGGTCGCGCTCGATGCGCTGGCGCAAGGCGGGGTGGCGGAATCCGCTGGCGCGCGCTGGATGCCGACGGGTGACGGCGAGGCGCAGGCCGCGCGGCGCTTCGGCGTGGATGGGTCCACGCGCTGGCCGGCTTTTGCCGAATCTCGGTTCCCGGCCCTGGCGCTGGGGATCGATCCGGTCCAGCCCAGCGCGCGCGCTTATCTGGCGCGGGCGCGCAATTTTTACGCCGCCACGCTCGCCACGCTGTTCGATGTGGCGGATCCCGCGGCCATGCCGGGCTTGAACGCGGTGCGCGCGGCGCTGGTCTGGCGCATCGTCGCGGCCCGCTGTCCCGATCTGCTCCCGACGGAGGCTCCCGACACCATGACTGGCCTGACAGACCCGCTCGCCCGCGCGCTTTATGTACGCTTCTCCGGCCTGACGCGCGGCAGCGTCGATCAGGCGACGCCCGCGCTGATGCGGCGCGTTTTGCCCGGCCCGATCGGGGCGGGCGTTGCCGGGCTGCGCCGTGCGGTGGTGCGCGCGGGTTTGTCGGTTTCGCCCGGCCGTCCAGCGGAGATGGTAGTGCCAAAGCCATCCGCGTCGCCCGAGCCGGCCGAACCCGCGGACTTCGCCGCCACGATCACCACGCTTGCGCGCAAGCTGAAGACGCCAAAAGCGAAGGGCGGTCACTTCGCGGGCGGACAGGTCGCCATCGCCCAGCTTTATGACGCCTACGCCGCGCAGGACCAGGCATCTCTGAGCCTCGACGACTTCAAGGCCCGGCTATGGGCGGCGGTGCGCGCGGGCGCGGATTTTCACCTGACGCGGCTGGATATCCCGACGCTGATGGATGACGACCTGCGCAAACGCTCAGCGACCCCGACCCGTGCGGGCGATGTCGTGCATTTCGTTGTAGTCGATTAGCGCGCCTGCGTCCCGACATGTGCCAGTTTTCGTAAAAAATATAGAAAATCTTCATGAGTTCGCGGCAAAACGAAAGACTTGATGACATCATGCGTTGCGACGCGTCTTACACCAAACTCTCTAGTGGTCCGATTCAGACATTTGCATCCCATAGCAGCACCCGCCCGAGCAAATGTCTGAATCACAAGGACCACTAGCAAGCTTCTGATTCTAGTGGAGCTTTTGAATTTGACATTT
>CAYFVF010000306.1:0-2153 GCA_964346335.1 uncultured Hyphomicrobiaceae bacterium | reverse complement strand
TCGAAGCTGGCCTTGCCGACACCGGCATGAATGATGCCCGCTTTCTCGACGCGGAACTCGACAGCGCCGCCCTTGGACGATTTCACCGCCTCGGCAATGTCGTTCGTGACAGTGCCAACCTTCGGGTTAGGCATCATGCCGCGCGGACCGAGCACCTTGCCCAGCCGCCCGACCAGCGGCATCATGTCCGGCGTAGCAATACATTTATCAAAGTTGATATTTCCTTTCTGGACCTCTTCGACGAGGTCTTCCGCGCCAACGACGTCCGCGCCGGCGGCGCGCGCTTCGTCCTGGCGCTCAGCCTTGCAGAACACTGCCACGCGCACATCGCGGCCGGTGCCGTTGGGCAGTTGGCACACGCCGCGCACCATCTGGTCGGCATGGCGGGGATCGACGCCCAGATTGACCGACACCTCAATCGTTTCATCGAACTTCGCCACCGCGCCCTGCTTGATGAGCTTCACGGCTTCGGCGATGTCATAGGCCCTGTCGCGTTCGATGTTCGCGCGCAGGCCGCGCAAGCGTTTTCCGGTCTTCGTCATCGCTCTTACTCCTGCACCGCCAGGCCCATGGACCGGGCCGACCCTTCGATGATGCTCATGGCGTCATCGACATCGTTGGTGTTCAGGTCCTTCATCTTCGCTTCCGCGATCTCGCGGATCTGGTCGCGCGTCACCGAGCCGGCCTTGGCGCGGCCCGGCTCCTTGCTTCCTGATTTCAGGCCCGCGGCCTTCTTCAGGAAATAGGTCGCCGGCGGCGTCTTCAGCGCGAAGGTGAACGACTTGTCCTGGTAGATCGTGATCAGCACCGGCACCGGCGCGCCGGGCTCGATCTCGCCAGAAGCCGCGTTGAATGCCTTGCAGAACTCCATGATGTTCAGGCCGCGCTGACCGAGCGCGGGTCCGATCGGCGGTGACGGGTTGGCCTGGCCGGCCGGCACCTGCAATTTCAGATAACCTGTTATCTTTTTCGCCATATCTTTCCCCTTAAGGATGAGCAGCGCTCAAGGCTGCTCCTGGGTTAGCGGTCTAACGGGCGGCTAGCCCTCCCGCCTGTCACCCCCGGCGCGAAGCCGGGAGCCGTGGCCCCCAAGGCGGCGGACGCCATGAGGCTTGAGGGCGTGTGGTCGCTTCGACCGGCCCCCCCTTCGTCAGTGCCGCGCCAGCGCGCGCAGCGGCCGCTACATCTTCTCGACCTGGCCGTATTCCAGTTCCACGGGTGTGGCACGCCCGAAGATCGACACCGCCACTTTCAGGCGCGAGCGCTCTTCATCTACTTCCTCGACATGACCGTTGAAGGACGCGAATGGCCCATCAGACACACGCACTTGTTCGCCAATCTCGAAGGTGACGGTCGGCTTGGGCCGCTCCACACCTTCTTGCACCTGATGGAGAATGCGCTGCGCCTCGTTTTCGGAGATCGGGATCGGCTTGTTCTCCGCGCCCAGAAACCCTGTCACCTTCAACGTACTCTTGATCAGGTGATAGGTGGCGTCGTTCATGTCCATCTTGACGAGAACGTAGCCCGGGAAGAACTTGCGCTCCGCGTTGACTTTGCGGCCGCGGCGCACCTCCACGACCTCTTCCATCGGCACGAGAACTTCGTCGATCTTGTCGTCGAGCCCCTTGGTTTCGGCCTCTTTCCGGATGTTCTCCGCTACCTTCTTCTCGAAATTCGCGTATGTATGAACGATGTACCAGCGCTTCGACATGGCCGTCTTGATGGCCCCTTTATTATCATGATGTCGTGTAATCGGAAGCGGCGCGATGCGCGAAACGCCTCAACGTCCGCCCAACAACAGGCTGACGACCCCGCCGAGAATCTGGTCCGCGATAAAGAAGAAGATGGACGCCAGCGTCACCATGATCAGCACCATGATGGTGGTCACGATGGTTTCCTTGCGCGTCGGCCAAGTGACCTTGGCAGTCTCCGCGCGAACCTGCTGGATAAACTCGAAAGGGTTGGTCTTTGCCATGCTGCACCAATCTCCACCGCATCCACACCGTCTCGCCTGCGCCGCGTCGTCCGCGGTTGACGGCGTGTAGGTCAATCAGCCCGTGGCGATGACCACAAGCCTCGGCAGAGCACGTCCCGCAACTGGCAGGAGTGGAGGGACTCGAACCCCCAACCCCCGGTTTTGGAGACCGGTGCTC
>CAYFVF010000305.1:0-2154 GCA_964346335.1 uncultured Hyphomicrobiaceae bacterium | reverse complement strand
CGCCGTGATAGTCGCGCGCGTCGCGGCGCTGCGTGGCGACAGGCGGCGCGGGGGTGTCGTGCTCCGGCTTGGCCTCGGCCATTCGGGCGCTCCTTTGGTTAATGCAGTGTGTCAGCCTTGCTCGCTGGGCTTGAAGTCGAGCGCGGTGCCGTTCATGCAGTAGCGAAGGCCGGTCGGCTCCGGCCCGTCCGGGAACACGTGGCCCAGATGCGCGTCGCACTGGCTACACAGCACCTCGGTGCGGCGCATAAACAGCGAGCGGTCTTCCTTTTCGGCAACCGCGCCTTTTTCGATCGGCTGGAAGAAGCTCGGCCACCCGGTGCCGGAGTCAAACTTCGCCTTTGAAGAAAACAGCGGCTGGCCGCAGCAAACACAGTGAAAAGTCCCGGCACGTTTTTCATTATTGAGCGGATGGGAAAACGGTCTTTCCGTTCCCGCTTCGCGGGTGACATGATATTGCTCCGGGCTCAGCTCGCGCTTCCACTCGGCCTCAGTCTTGTTGATCTTTTCAGCGTTTTCGGTCATAGCATTGCCTTCAATTGCTCTAGCGTGACACGCGGTGGCATACCTGCGTTGTGTCAAGACAAACGCGACTGTCCCGCAGCCTCGACACTGAAGATAACCGTCGTTGGCGTAACGGCAATAGGCTGATTGCGCGCGCCATCCCACACATGAAGGCCTGAACGGGGAGCGAACCGGAGATGAGCGGCAGCAGCATCATGAGCCTTGCGGTCGTTTCCGGCTTTGCCGCTGCGTTGGTCGCGCCGTTCCTGACGATGTTCTTCCGCCATTGGGCGGGGTGGTTGCTGGCGCTTTTGCCGGTGGCGCTGTTTGTCTATTTCCTCGGTTTCGCCGAAACTGTCGCGGCCGGCGGCAATATTACCTTCTCATTGCCTTGGCTGCCGCGCTACGGCATCAATTTCTCGTTTTACGTGGATGGCCTCAGCCTTCTGTTCGCGCTGCTGATCTCCGGTATCGGCTCGCTGATCGTCTTTTACGCTTCCGGCTATCTCAAGGGCCATCCGCAGCAGGGGCGTTTCTTCGGTTATATCCTCGCCTTCATGGCGTCGATGCTCGGTCTCGTGCTGGCCGATAACGTCGTCACGCTGTTCGTGTTCTGGGAACTGACCTCCATCACCTCGTTCCTGCTGATCGGCTTCGACCACACGCGCGAGGCCGCGCGCCGCGCCGCATTTCAGGCGCTGACGATTACGGCTATGGGCGGCATCATCCTGCTGGCTGGGCTGTTGGGTCTCGGGCTGGCGGGCGGCTCGTTCGAGATGTCGGAGCTGCTCGGGCGCGGGGAGCTTGTGCGCAATCACCCGTGGGCGGTCGGAATCCTGCTGCTGATCCTGGCCGGTGCGTTCACGAAATCCGCGCAGGTGCCGTTCCACTCGTGGCTACCTAACGCGATGGAAGCGCCCACGCCGGTGTCCGCGTATCTCCATTCCGCGACGATGGTGAAGGCCGGTGTCTATCTGCTGATGAGGGTGAACCCGATCTTCGGCGAAATGGCGCTGTGGCAGATCCTGCTGCCGGCGTTCGGGCTGGTGACGCTTGTGGCTGGGACGCTGTTGGCGGTGCGCCAGACCGATCTCAAGTTGATGCTGGCTTACACGACGGTTGCCTCTCTCGGGCTGCTCGTCGCGCTGACGGGCATCGGCACGGAAAAGGCGCTGATCGGCGCGGGCGCCTACTTGCTGGCGCATTCGCTGTTCAAGGGCGCGCTGTTCATGGTTGCGGGCTGCGTCGATCACGAAACCGGCGCGCGCGATATCACCAAGGTGGGCGGGCTCGTCAGCCTGATGCCGGTCACCGCCGGAGCGGCGATCCTCGCGGGGCTTTCCATGGGCGGGCTGCCGCCGTTTACCGGCTTTCTGGCGAAAGAGGCGCTCTATGCCGGGGTCAAGCTGGGGGGCGCGGCGGATTATGCCGTGCTCGGCGCGCTCATTCTCGGCAACGCGTTGATGCTGGCGGTCGGGCTGGCGGTGGCGCTCAAGCCGTTCTGGGGCGCGCGGCCGGAAACCCCCAAGACGCCGCATGAAGCGCCGCTGTCGATGCTGACCGGGCCGGTCGTGCTTGCCGCGCTGGGGCTGATCATCGCGGTGGCCACGCCCATGTTCAACGCCGACATCATGACGCCGCTGGCCAGCG
>CAYFVF010000304.1:0-2168 GCA_964346335.1 uncultured Hyphomicrobiaceae bacterium | reverse complement strand
GCGCTGTTAGTGCTCGGCACGCTGCCGTTCTGGAGCGCATTGCGCCAATGGGCGCTGGCGCGGCGCGTGCTGGCGGGGATCAACGCGGCGGTGGTGGGGCTGTTGGCGGCCGCGCTTTACGATCCGGTGTTCGTCGAAGGCATTACGGATGTGCGGACAATGGCGCTGGCGGTCGCCGCCTTCGTCGCGCTGAACGTGTGGAAAGCGCCGCCGCTGGCTGTGGTCGCGGGCGCGGCGGCGGTTGGCGTGCTGGCGCTTTAGCCGTCGCTGAGGAGCCGCCCGCAGAGCCAGAATTCGCCCTGCACGATCATGCCGGGCGCGAGAGCGCCCTCGCGGCCCTCGATCTGAGCTTCCAGCGCGACGACGTCGACCGTTCCGCCCAGCGTTTCCACCAGCGCCCAGCAGAAACTCTGGCCCGTCACCGGGTTGGTGCGGATTTCAGAGCGGATCACCTCGCCGCTGAGGAAGGCGCGCGAGGGCGCGTTGAAGCCGGGTTCGTCCGGGTCGTGGAAGACAGGCTGGTCGGCGTCACCACCCTCTGGGGGCATGAACAGGCCGCTGGCGAAAAAGGATTTCGGCGCAAAACGCACCTCCTGGCCATCCTGGGCCGCTTCAAACGCCGCCGCGCCGTCAAAGGCCGCGATGTCATGGGCAAAAGCCGTTACCTGCGCCTCCGCCTTGAACGGCGCGACGCGATTCGCGAGGCAGGCGAAGTCCACGACATCGAAAAGCGCGACGGTGGTACAGTCGTGCAGGTCCTCGCCCGGTTCCACCTCCGCGAAAATCGCGCCCTCGAAGGCGTTGTCCTCCGGGCGGCGCTTTATGGCGACCGCGCGTATCGGCACACGGCCAGCGCCTGCGAAAAACGGTGTCACGCCGACGATCGCCAGGGTGTCCTCCGGCGGGCCATCGCCCTCGGCCGCCGCCTCGTCGCGGCGTTTTTGCATGTGAATCCACAGTTCGGACCCGGCGTCAGTGTGCCAGCGGTAATAATAGCCGGGCCGGCACTCCAGCGATTCGGCATGGTCCTCCGGCAAACCGCCAATCAACGTGGCGAGTTCCTCGGCCGAGCTTGCCTGAAACCCGATAATGCTGAAATGATCTGTCATTGTCCCCACAAAGTCATTAGGCGCGTCTGCCCGGCGGAATGACCGGTTGCTTCGACGCCTGCGCGCGAGCGGGCCTCACGCTCGCGCACGGGCTACGATCGATTATTAAAATGCCACATATGTTGCATCCTGCGCTACGCTCGCACGACAGGAATGCGCCTGAAAGCGCCGTTTTCCACGACCGCAGGCGTTTGCGGGGCGTCGCGGCTGCTTGCTCTCAGCCGGCTTGCGCTTCCAGCGCCGCCACGATTGCCTCGCCCATCTCGTCCGTACTGACCGGTTTCATCCCCTCTTGCATGATGTCGCCGGTGCGCAAGCCCTGATCCAGAACCGCCGTGATGGACCGCTCCAGCATGTCGGCCTCAGCGCCCAGATCAAACGAATAGCGCAATGCCATCGCGAAGCTTGCCAGCATCGCGATCGGGTTGGCCGCGCCCTGTCCGGCGATGTCCGGCGCGCTGCCATGGACCGGCTCGTACATCGCGCGCTTGCGCCCTGCCGCGTCCGGTTCACCGAGCGATGCCGAAGGCAGCATTCCCAACGATCCGGTCATCATCGCAGCCTCATCTGAAAGCATATCACCAAATAGGTTATCTGTCACAATGACATCAAATTGTTTCGGCCAGCGAACGAGTTGCATCGCGCAGTTATCAGCGAGGATGTGGGTCAGTTCGACATCGGAATACCCTTCGCCGTGGACGGCGCTGACCACGCGGTTCCACAACACGCCCGTCTGCATGACATTGCGCTTGTCCGCTGAATGCACGTGATTGCGCCGCTTGCGCGCCAGATCGAACGCCACGCGCGCAATCCGCTCGATCTCGCCGCTGGTATAAAGCTGGGTGTCGACGCCGCGCTGCTGGCCGTCCTCCAGCGTCACGATCTCTTTCGGCTCGCCGAAATAGACCCCGCCGGTCAGCTCGCGTACGATCATGATGTCGATCCCCTCGACGGCCTCGCGCTTGAGCGTGGAGGCGTCAGCGAGCGCCGGGTAGCAGATCGCGGGGCGCAGATTGGCGAACAGCCCCATATCCTTGCGCAGGCGCAACAGGCCGGCCT
>CAYFVF010000303.1:0-2169 GCA_964346335.1 uncultured Hyphomicrobiaceae bacterium | reverse complement strand
CGCACCTGGCGCAACCTGCTGCGCTCGGACGCGTCGGTCGACCTCGTGCATTTCACCATCCTGCGCCCGCCGGAAAAGCAGGACGGCACACCGATCAACCAGCTTTCGCTCATCGCCTTCCCGACGCGCGAGCTGTTTTCGGAAAAGCTCGAAGAATTCGATCTCATCATCTTTGACCGCTACCAGCGCCGGGGCGTACTGCCACTGATCTATCTCGACAATGTCTCGCGCTATGTTCGCGACGGCGGCGCGGTATTGATTGCCGCGGGACCGGACTTCGCCTCGCCCTTGAGCCTTTACCGCACGCCGCTATCGAATATCGTGCCGGCGCGACCGACCGGCCGGGTGATCGAGCGGCCCTTCCAGCCGCGCGTGTCGGATAAAGGCCAGCGCCACCCCGTCACCAGCGACCTGCCCGGCGCTGGCGGCGATGGCGATCCGGACTGGGGCCGTTGGTTCCGTACCATCGATGTCCAGACAGGTGACGGCGATGTGCTTATGACCGGCCCGGATGACGTGCCGCTGCTGGTGCTATCGCGCCAGGGGGAGGGCCGGGTCGGCATGTTCCTGTCGGATCACGCGTGGCTTTGGGCGCGCGGCTATGAGGGCGGCGGCCCCTATGCCGATATCCTCAGGCGCATTTCTCACTGGCTGATGAAGGAGCCGGACCTGGAGGAAGAGTCGCTGGATGTGAGCGCCGGACGCCAGAGCCTCACGATAACACGCCGCTCCATGTCCGACGAGATCGCGCCGGTCGAAGTGACCGGACCTGACGGCGAAGCGCAGCGCGTCACGCTGGAGACGGCAGAGGAAGGGCGTTGGCGATCGACCGTGACGGCGGAGACGCCGGGGCTTTACCGGGTCACGTCCGGTGATCTGGCGGCAGTGGCGCATGTCGGCGCGGTCAACTCGCGCGAATTGACAGAAGTCACGGCGAGCCGGGAACCGCTCGACCCGGTGCTTGAGGAAACCGCTGGCGGCGCCTTCTGGCTCGGCGCGGCGGATGAAGCCTCGGCGCTGGACCTGCCACGCATCAGCCTGCTGAGCCAGAGCCGCATGATGCACGGCGACGACTGGGCGGGCCTCCGCAACCGGCAGGCTTATACCGTGACGGGCGTGAAATACACGCCGTTGTACGCCGGACCGCTGGCGCTGGCGTTGCTGCTCGGACTGCTGGCGCTGACTTGGTACCGCGAAGGGCGGTAGGCAACGCAGCGCGGCAAGAGGCGTTCAGTCGCTCGAACCGAGCTTGGATTGGTGGAAGCCGCGCCGCGCCACGGCGGTACATAGGCCGTGCCATTCACAGCCAGCGCAGGCTTCTCGCGTTTCGCCGGTTGCAAACGCCGCGCGCATCTTACGCAACTCCGATCTGGCTATAGAGAGGCGTTGCCCTTCCAATATGTCGAACCCGAGCAGCTTGCCAAGGTCGCGAGCAGCCACAATATCGCGATCGCGCACACTCTCTCGCAGGCAGTGCGCGTCATCTGCGTGAAGCAACGGCGCGCAGATGTCGTCGGGACCGCCCACGATCAGCACATCCTCACCAGCGCTGATCCGCGCCACGACCGCGTCGAGATTCGCCGTGAAGGCATGGCTGTACCCGTCGCCGGCATAGGTGAGTATACAAAGCAGGTGATGCGCGCGCAGGCATATGGTCATCGCGTTGCATTTGCCGCAAGCTAGCTGTCGAGCAGCCGCCGCGCGATCACCTGCGCCTGGATTTCCGCCGCGCCCTCGAAGATGCTGAGGATGCGCGCATCGCACAGCACCCGGCTGATCGGATATTCCAGCGCGAAGCCATTGCCGCCGTGGATCTGCACGCCGGCATCCGCCGCTGCCCAGGCCACGCGCGCGGCCAGGAGCTTGGCCATGCCCGCCTCGACATCACAGCGCCGGCCCTCGTCCTTTTCGCGCGCGGAATAGTGGGTCAGAAGGCGCGCGGCGTGAGTCTCGACCGCCATCATCGCCAGCTTGTTCGCCACTCGGGGGAAGGCGCTCAGCGGCTTGCCGAACTGCTCACGCTCGCGGGAATACCGAAAGGCGAGGTCCAGCGCATTCTGCGCCACGCCGACCGCCCGCGCGGCCGTCTGAATGCGCGCGGACTCGAACGTGGCCATGAGCTGCTTGAAGCCCTGGCCCTCGACGCCGCCGAGCAGATTGTGCGCGGGC
>CAYFVF010000302.1:0-2179 GCA_964346335.1 uncultured Hyphomicrobiaceae bacterium | reverse complement strand
CCTGCGCCATCAGGCGCGAATACAGCGGCACGACGACACCGAATTCCTTGCCGTTGACGGTCTTGTCGCGCATACCGAACTGCACGGCCTGGGTCAGCGAGTTGACCATGTCCTTGCCGTAGTGGTTCAGCACGAGCACGTCAGCACCCGAATTCAACACGGGAGTAAGGTACTGCGAGAAGTCGCCGGCGCCCAGCGGCGTGCGCACGGCCTGAACCGTGTCCCAACCGAGACCCTCGGTGTATTTCTTGATCGAACCTTCCTGCGACCAGCCCCAAGTGTAGTCGGCGGTCAGGTGGTAGGCTCGGCGATCCGAACCAAACGCTTCTTGCAGCACCGGCGCGAGCGCGCGGCCGCTCATCTCGGTGTTGAAGAAGTGGCGGAAGCCGTTGGCCCGCTTGTCCTTGCCGGTAGTGTCGTTGGAGTGGGTCAGGCCGGCCATGAAGATCACGCCCATCTCCTGACACAAACCCTGCACCGCGATGGCCACGCCAGAAGACGAGCCGCCTGTGATCATCAGCGCGCCGTCCGCCTCGACCATGCGCTTGGCGCTGGCGCGCGCGGCGTCGGACTTGGTCTGGGTGTCGCCGGTCACGAACTCGACCTTCTTGCCGTTGACGCCTTCGCCCTTCAGAGCGGTCTTTTCGCCGTTGGCATAGACGAAGGTGTTGAGCATGCCGCCATCGCCTTCGCCGTTCAGGTGCTTGACGGCGAGCTTGTAGGCGCGCAGTTCGTCAGCGCCTTCATCGGCATATGCGCCGGTCTGCGGCACGTTGAAGCCGAGCGTCACGGTCGAGCCGGTCGGGGCGTTGCGATAGTCCTGCGCCCAGGCATTACGGACAAAGTGAAATGGCCCTGTACCGGCCAGAGCAAATGCTGTGGTGCCCGCACCAGCCTTGAGGATGGAACGACGCGAAATAGACGTCTTGGTCATGGTTAGTTTGTCCTCCCTTGGGTGTATTGCGGCTTTGCCGCTGAAGCTCTTTTTATGACTTTTTAAGCAGTAAGACATCTGCGCGCTGCAGGATATTGGCTATTAGGTCATTAGACTTTAGTCGCCATGCATGTCCGTCGCATTGCCGGGCCGCGATGTATAGTTTCAGCAGTCAGCCGTTAACCTACCGTGGCAGCAAGCTCTCGCCCATCAGAAATTCATCGATAGCCCGCGCGGCTTGCCGACCCTCCCGGATCGCCCATACGACAAGAGATTGCCCGCGCCGCATATCCCCCGCAACAAAAATATTGTTCCGGGATGTTAAATATTTCTGATCGTCGGCCTCGACGTTACCGCGGTCGGTTAACGCGACGCCGAGTTGGTCCACGGGGCCGTCATGGCGTGGATGCACAAAGCCCATGGCCAGCAGGATCAGGTCGCCACGCATCTGGAACTCCGTGCCGGGGACTTTCTGCATCTTCTCGTCCACGCGCACGCAGTGAAGCTGCTCGACCTTTCCGTTTGAGCCGCTGAAATACTCCGTCATCACGCTCCAGTCGCGCTGCGCGCCTTCCTCCTGGCTCGATGAGGTACGCATCTTCAGCGGCCAGTGCGGCCAAGTCAGCAGCTTGTTTTCCTTTTCCGGCGGCTTCGGCATGATTTCGAGTTGCGTGACTGACGCGGCCCCCTGCCGGAACGAGGTGCCGATGCAGTCCGAGCCGGTGTCGCCGCCGCCAATCACGATGACATGCTTGCCGGTCGCGCTGATCTGTTCGACATCGCCCAGCGGCTCGCCCGCGATCTTGCGGTTCTGCTGGGTCAGAAAATCCATCGCGAAATGGATGCCACCCAGCTCGCGCCCGGGGATCGGCAGATCGCGCGGGTATTCAGCCCCCGCGGCGAGCAGCACGGCATCATGGTCGCGTTCGAGCTCCTCCGCGCTGATGTCCGCGCCAACCTCCATGTTGCAGTGGAAGGTCACGCCCTCGGCTTCCATCTGCGCGACGCGGCGCTCGACGATGTGCTTTTCCATCTTGAAGTCGGGGATGCCGTAGCGCATCAGGCCGCCCGGGCGGGCGTTGCGCTCATAGACATGCACATCATGTCCGGTGCGCGCGAGTTGCTGGGCCGCCGACATGCCTGCGGGTCCGGAGCCGATGATGGCCACGCGCTTTCCGGTGCGCTCGCTCGGCGGCTGCGGCGTCACCCACCCGGCATCGAAGGCCTTGTCGGCGATGGATTTCT
>CAYFVF010000301.1:0-2192 GCA_964346335.1 uncultured Hyphomicrobiaceae bacterium | reverse complement strand
ATCGACGCCAAGACCCGCTCGATGATGAACCTCGCCATGATCGGCGCGCTCGGCAAAATGGAAGAGTTCCAGATCCACACGCGCGGTGCGCTCAACAACGGCGTCAGCGTCGAGGAAATCCGCGCGATCATCCATGTGGTTGGCATTTATTGCGGCGTGCCACAGGCGCTGGAGTGCTTCCGCGCGGCGCGCAAGGTGCTCGAAGAAGCCGGGAAGCTATAGGCCGCGAGTGGGTTGCTTCATGTTCAAGGCTTTCTGGATCGGGTTGGCCGTCGCGATTGTCGCGATGGCGTTGGCGCATTCGGCGCCCGCGCACGCTCAGCGCGCGGAGCCTGAAGCCGCGACTGGCAGCGCCGAAAAAGCGCTCGCGCGCGGCGAGACGCAGATGGTCGTCGCGGCGCATCCGCTGGCCGCGCGGGCCGGGCGCGAGGTGCTGCGCGCGGGCGGCAGCGCGATGGATGCTGCGATTGCCGCGCAGATGGTGCTGAACGTGGTCGAGCCGCAGTCATCGGGCATCGGCGGCGGCGCTTTCCTGCTCCACTGGGATGCGCAGAGCGAGACGCTCACGGCTTATGATGGTAGGGAGGTTGCCCCGAGTGCGGCGACACCCGAGCGGTTTCTCGATGACGACGGCGCGCGGCTGGACTTCGGCGATGCGAGCACGGGCGGCCTGGCGGTCGGCGTGCCGGGCCTTGTGCGGATGCTGGAGATGGCGCATGGCGCGCATGGCCGGCTTGACTGGGCCGCGTTGTTCGACCCCGCGACTGAGGCGGCGGAGAACGGGTTTGAGGTCACCGCGCGCTTGAACGGTCTGTTGCAGCGTGGCGCTCAGCGGCTAGGGCCGCGGGCGCGGGACTACTTTCTGGATGATGACGGCGATCCGCATTCCCCGGGCCACGGCTTGCGCAACCCCGAACTGGCCGAGACCTTCCGGCAACTCGCGGCGGATGGCGCGGACGCATTCTATGGCGGGCCGGTCGCGCGGGATGTGGTCGAGACAGTGCGCGGCGCTGAGCGCAACCCCGGCGACATGACACTGGCCGACCTGGCGGACTACCGGGCCGAGGCGCGCACGCCGGTCTGCGGGCCGTATCGAGCTTATCGCGTCTGCGGGATGCCGCCGCCGACCTCGGGCGGGCTGACCGTGCTGCAGGTGCTGATGATGCTGGAGCGGTTCGATCTTGGCGATGAGCCGCTCAATGCGCGGGCGCTGCACGTGATCGCCGAGGCGCAGAAGCTCGCCTATGCCGACCGCGCGAAATACATGGCTGATGCCGATTTCGTCGAGGTTCCGAAGGGGCTTATCGACCGAGAGTACCTGCGCGCGCGCAGCGAGCTGATCTCGCCGAACCGGGCGATGGACCGCGCCGAGCCGGGCGATCCGCCGGGCAGCGCGGGCGTCTTCGGCAACGGCGAAAGCGCTGAGCAGCCGGGCACCAGCCATCTCTCCATCATTGATGCGCAGGGCAATGTCGTCTCGATGACCTCGTCGATCGAGCGAGCGTTCGGCTCCGGCCTGATGGTTCGCGGCTTCCTGCTCAACAATCAGCTTACCGATTTCTCATTCCAGCCCGCCGACAGCGAGGGCCGGCCGGTTGCCAACCGCGTGGAGGCAGGGAAGCGCCCGCGCAGTTCGATGTCTCCGACAATCGCGTTTCAGGACGGTCCACCCGCGATCGTCACCGGCTCGCCGGGCGGCAGCCGTATCATCCTCTACACGCTGAAATCTCTCATCGCCGCGATCGACTGGGGGATGGACGCGCAGGAAGCAGTTGCCCTGCCGAACTTCGGCAGCCGTGGCGGCCCGCTGGCGCTGGAGGGCGGGCACGACTGGTCCGCGCAGGCGTCGCGGCTCCGGGCGCTCGGCCATGAGATCCGCGGCACCGCGATGACATCGGGCATTCACATGATCATGGCGCGCGGAGGCGTGCTCGAAGGCGGAGCCGACCCGCGCCGCGACGGCGTGGCGCTTGCCGATTAGCCGCGACAAACACATGACGCATCCGGCCCCGCGCATGTAAGCTCGGGGGCAGGAGGCAATGCATGAGCGACGTGGCCGAGAAAGTCCGTTTCCTGAGCCAGCCCGAAGCCTATGGTCCGGGCGTCGAGGCCGTGGAGGTGCGCGAGACCCACATGTCGTGGGTGTTCCTCACCGAGCGCCACGTCTACAAGCTGAAAAAGCCCGTCACCTA
>CAYFVF010000300.1:0-2198 GCA_964346335.1 uncultured Hyphomicrobiaceae bacterium | reverse complement strand
ACGTCAGCGGGCGAAAGATCAGCGGTCGCGACCTGGTACAGCAGCGGCTGGAACAGGTGATAATTCCGCTTGTCGATCAGCGTCACGTCAACCGGCTGACCTGCCAACCGCTTGGCTGCGGTCAGCCCGCCGAAGCCCGCGCCGATAATGACAACATGGGGCCTGCGCTGCGCTTCGCGTGCCATGGATCTCCCCTTCCGGTCTCATGTTCGCATGTGCAGCATGAAACATGAAACGTGGGGCGGGCGCACATGAATTGTCAGTGAGCGTGCCGTGAACGGCGCGCCCAGCGCCAGAGCCGGACGCGCGCTCATGCGCCAGGGGCGACACGCTACTGCGCGGTGCTATCCTCGGCGTCCTGCCCGGCGGCCTCGGCCTCGGCGCGGGCCTCTTCAGCGGCCTGCTGCGCGGCTTGAGCCTCCGAACGGGCTTCTTCTGTCGCAGCCTTCTGCTCTTCGAGCGCCGCCTGTGTTTGCGCCAGCTCGTCCTTGGTGGCGGCAAGTTCGTCCTTCGTGGCTGTCAACTCATCCTTGGTGGTGGCCAGTTCCTGCTGTGTGCTCGCCAACTCGTCGTTCGTGCTGGCGAGTTCCTCGCGCAGAGCGGTCATTTCCTGGGATTCGTCGCGTGTATCGCTACGCAACTCTTCGTTGGCAGCAGTCATTTCCTCGATCTGCTGTTCCAGATCGCCGATCTTCGCCGCTTCGTCCTGAAGCTGCTGGGTCAGGTTTTCCACCTCGGATTGGGCGTCTTCCGCGGCCTGCTGAGCCTCGTCAAGCGCGTTTTCCGCGGCTGTCTTGGCTTCATCGGCGGCTTGTTGCGCGCTCTGGACGGTGGCGAGTTCCTCGGCGAGGCGTTCGCGCTCGTTATAGGCCCAAACGGCGGCGCCGGCCGCGGCCACGGCGATGATCAAGAGCAGAAATGTCAGGACTGAACGGTTCATGGCTTCCCCCAGGCTGTTACGCAGTTGACCATTGGTTTGCTAGCGTATTTTGCCAAGCGGGGGAATCAGCTTTTGGCCGTAGCCGGCCGGAAAGTCGTGCCCTGCGGCTTGATCGCCGCGCTAGCGCCAAGCCGGTGGGGCTGGCCGCAGTGGTCGCTGGGCGCGTCACTGAGACCAAGATGCGCCGCGGCGAATTCCGACGAGGTCGCGTAACTCTGCCAGCCGTATCCGGTCTTATCCAACCTGATTGGCGTTCAGGCCCTGCATGATCGCGGTGCTATTGCGCGGACCCGGAACCGCTCGCGCGAGCCGCGTTGTCGTCCTCGTCGCCGTCCGCATCGGCCCCGCTCGCCTCGCCGGACGCAGCCGCCCCGGGCTCGCCCTCGCTGCCGTCGGTGGCCGCCGCCGCATCATCGGTCGCGCCTGCATCCGTTTCGGTCTGCGCCTCGGCTGGCTCGTCCGGGGACGCGGTATCGCCTTCGGCAGCCGGCATTTCCTCGGCGGTTTCAGCGTCCTGCGCGGACGCATCGCCCGTCTCGGCATCCTCCTGCTCGGGGAGAACATCGTCAGGCGTGGAGGACAGGGCGCGGCGCACTGTCGCGAGCGCATCGCGGGCGGCGGTCAAGTCGTCCTTCGTTTCGGCGAGTTCGTCCTGCGTCGTGCTCAATTCCTGACGGAGTTGCTGCATCTCCTCGGACTCGCCCTGTGTAGCCGAGCGCAACTGCTCGACCCGCTGCTCCAGTTCACTGATCCGCGTATCGCGGTCTTCGATCTGTTGGTTCAGGTTTTCGAGTTCGGCGCGCGCCTCTTGAGCGTCCTGCTGGGCCGTGTCGCGTGCGCCCTCAAGGGACGATATCTGCTGGGTCAAATCGGATCTCTGGTTCGTGGCCCAGATCGCCCAGCCGGCGGCCACGAATGCAACAGCCAACAAAACGAAAGTGACGACGGTTCTGTTCATTTTTTCGCCCCTGACATCTACGCGTTACCCATACTATTTGCTAACCTATTTTGGCACTTGATGGAATCAGCTTTTTGCCCGCACACGGCGGCGGCCCGGGAATTAACCTGTTTGAGGTTAACGCGCGAGGCAGCGCTCAGGCCACGCGGATGACGCCCATCATGCCGGCTTCCATGTGCTCGGGGATGTGGCAGTGGAACATCCAGTCGCCGGGGTTGTCGGCGACGAAGGCGGCAGGGCTTCAGACGAGCGTCGCTACGCCACGCTCTTCCAATCCAGCGGCTTTACGTCCACGCCGCC
>CAYFVF010000299.1:0-2233 GCA_964346335.1 uncultured Hyphomicrobiaceae bacterium | reverse complement strand
AGCAGATCGGTCTGGCGGCACAGGAACGCCGGGATTTGCAGGATGTCCACGGCCTCGGCCGCCCGCACGCATTGCTCAGGCGCATGCACATCGGTGAGTACCGGCAGTTCGAGGCTCTCCCGTATTTCCGCGAAGATCGGCAGAGCGTCATCGAGGCCCACGCCGCGCGCGCTCGTCAGGCTTGTCCGGTTCGCCTTGTCGTAGGACGTCTTGAACACCAGCCCGATGCCCAGCCGCCCGGCGATCTCATTCAGCGCCCCGGCCATCTCCAGCGCATGGGCGCGGCTTTCCAGGGCGCATGGCCCGGCGATCAGACTGAGCGGCGCATCATTGGCGAACACGACGCCGTGCGTCTCGACCCGCACATTCGATTTGACAGGTTCGCTCACAGTGCCCTCACAGCGGCAGGTTGTCGTGTTTCTTCGGCGGGATCTCGACATGCTTGTTGCGCAGCATGTTCAGTGCGCGCGCGATGCGCACCCGCGTGTTGTGCGGCAGGATCACTTCGTCGATATAGCCGCGCTCGGCCGCCACGAACGGGTTGGCGAAACGCGTTTCGTATTCCTTGATGCGCGCCGCGATTTTCTCCGGGTCGCCCAACTCGCTGCGATACAGCACCTCCGCCGCGCCCTTCGGCCCCATCACCGCGATCTCCGCGCTGGGCCAGGCGTAGTTCACGTCCGCGCCGATATGCTTGGCCGACATGACCACATAAGCGCCGCCATAGGCCTTGCGGGTAATGACTGTCACCTTCGGGACGGTCGCCTGCGAATAGGCGAACAGCAGCTTCGCACCGTGCTTGATCAGCCCGCCATATTCCTGCGCCGTGCCCGGCAGGAAGCCGGGGACATCGACGAAGGTCACGATCGGAATGTTGAAACAATCGCAAAACCGCACGAAGCGCGCGGCCTTGCGGCTGGCGTCGCTGTCGAGCACACCGGCGAGCACCAGCGGCTGGTTCGCCACGACACCGACCGTGTGGCCTTCGATGCGCGCGAAGCCGGTGATGATGTTGCGCGCGAAGCTCTCCTGAATTTCAAAGAAATCGCCCTCGTCCGCGACTTTCAGGATCAGCTCCTTCATGTCGTAGGGCTTGTGCGGATCATCCGGGACGAGCGTGTCGAGTGAATGTTCCACGCGCTCCGACGGATCGCGGGTCGGCAGCTTGGGCACGCCGGAGCCATTGTTGGACGGGAGGAAATCCATGAGCCGGCGCATCTGCAAGAGGCATTCGACGTCGTTCTCGTAACCACCATCGGCGATGGAGGATTTCGTTGTGTGGATTGACGCCCCGCCAAGCTGCTCCGCCGTGACTTCCTCATTCGTCACGGTCTTCACAACATCCGGGCCGGTGACGAACATGTAGGATGTGTCGCGCACCATGAAGATGAAATCGGTCATCGCCGGGCAATAGACGTCGCCGCCCGCGCACGGCCCCATGATCACCGAGATCTGCGGGATCACGCCGGACGCGGTCACGTTGCGCACGAACACCTCGCCATAGCCGCCGAGCGCCGCGACGCCTTCCTGGATGCGCGCGCCGCCGGCATCGAACAGCCCGATAATGGGTGCGCGGGCGCGCAGCGCCATGTCCTGCACCTTGGTGATCTTTTCCGCGTGCGCCTCCGACAGCGAGCCGCCGAACACCGTGAAATCCTTGGCGAAGACGTAGATCAGCCGGCCATTGATGGTGCCCCAGCCGGTGACGACGCCGTCGCCGGGCACCGTCTGCTCGGCCATGCCGAAATCGGTGCAGCGGTGCTCGACATAGCGGTCGTATTCCTCGAAGGAGCCTTCATCGAGCAAAAGCGCGATGCGCTCACGCGCCGTCAGCTTGCCGCGCGCGTGCTGCGCGTCGATCCGGTGCTGCCCGCCGCCCAGACGCGATTCCTCGCGCCGCCGCTCCATCTCCGCCAGGACTTCCTTCATCGTTTCCTCGCCTTTGCCGTTCGCGCTTTCGTTGTCATTAGCACGAGCATTGCGCCGCCAAAAGTCCCGCGCGATTACACGGCACGGCTGCCCCGCCGCGCGACGTAAATGCCCGCGAGGATGACGGCAGCGCCGGCCAGATGCGTCCATGTCAGCACCTCGCCGAGGAGCAGCCACGCCAGCAGCGCAGCCATCACCGGATGGATCAGCAAGCTGACCGAAGAAAAGGACACCGGCAGATGGGCAAAAGCATAGGTGATGAGCGTTTGCCCGCCCACCTGGCTGATCAGCGCGATCGCGAACA
>CAYFVF010000298.1:0-2264 GCA_964346335.1 uncultured Hyphomicrobiaceae bacterium | reverse complement strand
CATCGAAGGTCTCGACAACGCCCGGCACCTTCAGCGCGATCCGCCCCGCGCCCGTATCGAGCGTGCCCGCGGCCACGAGCTGGTTGTTGTTGGAAATGCGCTGGAGCACTTCCTCATAGGACAGGCCGTAGGTCTGCATGGTCGTCGGGTCGAGTTCGACATTGACGACGTCTTCGCGGCTGCCGCCGATATCGACCTCAAGCACGCCGGGCAGCGCCTCCAGCCGGTCCTTCACCTCGCGCGATAGCTGTACCAGCTTGCGCTCCGGCACATTGCCCGACAGCACGGCCGTCAGGACGGGAAAGAGCGCGACATTGACCTCCTGAACGCGCGGCTCTTCCGCGTCGGCGGGCAGCTCGGACTTGGCGATATCGACCTTCTCGCGCACATCCTGCAGCGCCTGGTCGCTGTTGAAGCCGGCCTCGAACTCCAGCGTGATCGTCGCGTAGTTCTGCGTGGCGTTCGCCTTCATCTCGTCCAGCCCTTCAATGGACTGGAGTTCTTTCTCCAGCGGGCGCACGAGCAGGCGCTCGGAGTCCTCCGGCGAGATGCCATCCTGGAACACGGAGACGTACATCGTCGGGATGGTAACGTCCGGCTCGGCCTCCTTCGGGATCGTGAGATAGGCCATCGCGCCGGTGACCATCAGCGCCAGAAAGATGATAATGACGGTGCGTGAGCGGTCAAACGCCGCATCGAGAAGTCGTGTCATTGCCATGTCCTCAGCCCGCCCGCCCGGTGCTCGCCACGTCTCCGGCGGCGGGCGCGCCTTCGCGCGTTGCGGGCGGCTCGGAGCCCCGCTCGCCCTCGGCTACCGGCTTCACCGTCTCGCCCGCTTGCACGAACCCCTGGCCTACCGTGATCACGCGCGCGGTCTCGGGCAGGCCCGCGACCCAGACACCCTCTGTCGTGGCCTGGATGGTATCCACGGTGTGGAAGACGACCGTGTTCTCGGCATTGACCGTTTTGACGCCGAGCCGCCCGTCAGTGTCGAGGCTGAAGATGGCCGGCGATACGAACTGGGCTTGCACCGTATCGGTCGGGATGCGCAGGGTCGCGCTCATTCCGGCGCGGAAGCCGTGGTCGTTGTTTTGGACCTCCGCCTCGATACGATAGGTGCGCGTGGACTCCATCGCGACGGACGAGACGAGCGTGATCGTTCCCGTCGCGGTCTGGCCAGTGATGAACTCGATATCGGCGGAGGCGCCCTCGGTGATCCGGTTCACCTTCTGCTGCGGCACATGCGCGATGATCCGCAACGGCGTATCGTCAACCACCGTCGCGATATTGTCGCCCACCGAGACATAGTCGCCAATCTCGATGGGGCGCGTTTCCAGAACGCCGTCGAATGGCGCGCTGATCCGGATATTGGTGATTTCTTCACGGATCGCGGCCAGCCGCGCCTTGGCCGCGTCGAGGGCCGCCTTGGCCTCCTTTACGCGGTTTTTTGCCTGGTAGCCCTTTTCGCCCAGCCGCTGCGCGGCCTCGTACTCGCTGTCGCGCTGCGCCACAAGGCTCTTCGCCTCTTCCAGCCGTGCCTCGCGGTCGTTCATCGCCAGCACGACAAGTTCGTCGCCTTCGCTCATGCGCGTGCCGCGCTCACCCGGAAGTGAAACAACGCGCCCGGTGGTTTCCGCGCGCACGGTGGCGACCCGGTCGGCCTCCGCCTGGCCCTGTAGCTCAACGAAGCGGGTGACGCTTTCCGCCGTCATCTTGCGGACCTGGACCTCGGTCAGCACGCGCTCGGCCGACGCCTGCTGCGCGTCCTGCGTGTCGCTCGCTTGGCGCATATCGCTCATGCCGCTGGCCATCCACGCGACCAGCGCGGCGATGATGGCGACCGTGATCCACTGCGATTTCAAAAAACGCAAAAGTCTCATAACGCAATTCCGGGCCAGTCACGGCCCTGCCTTCCCTTTATATCCGCACGCCACGCGCTGCTCTTGAGGACAAGCTGCCCATTCAGCGCTGCTCGTCGAACCGCGCAACAAGTTCCTCGAAATTCACGGCGAGCGCCTCGTAGAACGCGCCGAGTTCATCCAACCGCTTTTTTCGCTCCGCATCGTCATGGCCAAGCTCGGTGCGGGCATCCGAGACCACGGCCTCAGCCTTCTTGATGCGCGCCACAGAACCCTCCAACAGCCGCGCATAAGGCGCCTTGGCGAGCTGGAAATGATCCTGCCGTTCGCCCTTGATCATCACCCGCTCGATCACCCCGATCCGCTCCAGGAAGCGCGTATTGGTGCTGACGCTGGCGCGGCTGA
>CAYFVF010000297.1:0-2274 GCA_964346335.1 uncultured Hyphomicrobiaceae bacterium | reverse complement strand
ACGGCGCGATATGGCTCACCGGGGCATGCCCGATCAGCCCCTCGTAAGGCGCGCGCCGTGCCGGGTGATGCCCCAGCGACAGCGCGCCCAGCGTATTGCCGTGGTAGGACTGCCGCCGCGCGATCAACCTGACCCGCCCGGCATCACCACGTTCATAATGCACCTGCCGCGCCAGCTTCACAGCCGCCTCGACCGCCTCGGACCCGCCGGAGACGAACATCGCCCGCCCAAAGCCCGCAGGCGCGCGCGTGACCAGCCAGTCCGCCAGTTCCTCCGCGACATCGGTCGTGAAGAACCCGTTATGCGCATAGGCAAGCGTATCGAGCTGCGCCTTCACCGCCGCGATCACCCGGGGGTGTCCGTGCCCCAGCGCAGACACCGCCGCGCCGCCCGAGGCATCCAGGTAATCGCGCCCCTGCGCATCAAACAGGAACGCGCCGCGCCCGCTGACCGCGCGCGGATAGGTCTTGCCGAGCTGGCGATGAAGAAGCGATGAACGCGAAGTTGGTTCCGGGCTTGGCTGGGCTAAGGGCATACAAGCATCCATCCTTGGGGCTCGATTCAGGTCCAATGTGCACCAGCGGCACCTTGAGATACATGCGCGCATAACGCGTCCCAAACCAGTGAGCATTGCGCAAGCCAGCCACCCGCAATCTTCATGCCCGGCCCGCATCTCCGGCTTTTGCGAAATTGTCGTAGTTCCGTGGTAAATGTTGAGCGGACGCGCATGGCTGGCGCCGCTTTCAAGACGCGCGATAAAGCCTGGCCGCAAAACGGTGACATGATGTCTGTCGACACCCAACAACGCCCCCCACACGGCGGTTTCGAACCGGCGCTTATACGCCGGCTGAAGAGGTGGCAGCGGCGGCTATACCTGCGGCGCTGGCTGGTTGCCGTGGCAGCGGGCGTGCTGCTCGGCTATGTCGCGCTGGCGGGCTTGAGCCTGGCAGCGGCGCTGGCGGGTTTGGGGCTTATCACGGTTGCCGCTGGCGCTCTGCCGCGCGAAGGCGTGTTGAAAGGCCAGAAGGCGCGCAAGGGCGATCGCAAGCGCGCGGACGACCCCCTGGAGGCGGTCGGCCGGCTCATCGACGGGCTGCCCGAGCCGGCGATGGTGCTGTCGCGGCAGGGTGTCGTGCTGCGCTTCAATGCTCAGGCCGCAGAGTCTTACGGTGCGCTCAAGCCCGGCATTCCCGTCTCCACGGCGCTGCGCCATCCGCAGCTCTTGGACGCCATCGACAGCGCCGCGAGCCATCAGCGTCACCAGGTTGTCTCGCTCAATGAAGTGGTGCCGGTTGAGCGCTGGCTTTCGGCGGCTGTCAGCTGGATCGGCCCGCCCCGCTCGGGCCCTGACGATCCGGCGATCTTCGTGTTCGTGCGCGACCTGACCGAGCAGGAGCGCATCGGCCAGATGCGCGCGGATTTCGTTGCCAACGCCAGCCATGAGTTGAGAACGCCGCTGGCCTCGGTGCTCGGCTTCATCGAGACGCTGCGCGGGCCCGCCCGCGACGACGAGAAGGCGCGCGACGAGTTCCTGGGCGTCATGGCCCGCGAAGCCGAGCGCATGAAGCGGATCATCAACGATCTGCTCTCGCTCAGCCGCGTGGAGATGAAGGCGCATCTGCGCCCGACCGACCCGGTAGAGATCAACGAGATCCTCGAATACGCGCGCGCATCGCTGGAGCGGTTCGCGAGCGCGAATAGCATTCGCTTGTCGCTGACACCGTTCGATTCGCCGACCTATGTGCTGGGCGAGCGCGAAGGGCTCGTGCAGGTCTTCGAGAATCTTGTGAATAACGCAATCAAATATGGGCGTGAGGGCGGGACCGTCCGGATTGTTGCAGGGCGCGAGAGCGCGAAAGAGCCAAGGCTGAGCGTGGCCGTGATCGACGACGGGCCGGGCATACCCGAGGAGCACCTGCCGCGGCTGACCGAGCGGTTTTATCGCGTGAACGTTGCTGACAGCCGCGACCGGGGCGGTACAGGCCTTGGCCTGTCGATCGTCAAGCACGTTCTGAACCGCCATCGCGGCCAGCTTCGGATCGCGTCGATGCCGGGTCAGGGGTCGCGGTTCACGGTCGTGCTGCCGGAATACAGGCAGGCGGCCGCCAAAATCGCGCCGGCCGGCGGAAAGGCGGATGGCGGACTCGTTGACGCATCCGCTTCAGACGAAAAAACGCAGCAGAATCAGTTCTCAATACTGTCATAAAACAATTAACGGCAGCCTGTATGGTCCTGCTCAGAAAGGTCGAAAGGCGGCCTTTCTTATCCAACCAT
>CAYFVF010000296.1:0-2278 GCA_964346335.1 uncultured Hyphomicrobiaceae bacterium | reverse complement strand
AGACAGCGCACACCACTGGGTTGATTTCGAACACGCCGATATAGTCGAAATCGTCAATCTCGTACGGCAGGTTGGCCTTCATGGCCGGGTTCACGGTGTGCGAGCCGACGCGCGCGACCACCATGGTATAGCCATTCGGATCAGCGTTGGCCACCGAAGCTGATCCGGTTGCACCGCCCGCGCCAGTGCGGTTCACCGGCAACACCGGCTCTGGCACGTATTTCGGCGTCACGGATGTGAGGTTGCGCCCGGCAATGTCGGTCGCGCCGCCCGCGCCATAAGCGATCACCAGCGTGATCGGACGCTCTGGATACTGTGCATGCGCGGCGACAGCCGAGCCCGCGAGCACCATGGCTGCGGCAAGAAGTTTTGCAAATATTTTCATCTTACGTCTCCCTCCGAACTTCCTCCGAGTGGGTGTATCTTGACCGCGATGTCGGCCTGTGAATGGCGCTGAGGTATGATCCTTCCGTAGCCCGCGCCGGTGGCCAGAAAGGGAGCCGGAATTGCTGGGCTATCCCAGCGTTGGCATCACGTATTCCGAGCCGGCGCGCACGCCTTTTGGCCATCGTGTTGTAACGGTCTTCAAGCGTGTGTAGAAGCGAATTCCCTCTGGCCCGTGAATGTGGTGGTCGCCGAACAGCGACTGTTTCCAGCCGCCAAAGCTATGAAACGCCATCGGCACCGGGATGGGGACGTTCACGCCGACCATGCCGACCTCGATGTCCTGCGTGAATTGGCGCGCAGCGTCTCCGTCGCGGGTGAAGATCGCCACACCGTTGCCGTAAGGGTGCTGATGAACCAGGTCCACGGCGGCATCATAATCACTGGCGCGCGCCACCGACAGCACGGGGCCGAAAATTTCTTCCCGCCAGATCGACATTTCGGGGGTCACGCGGTCGAAAAGCGAGCCGCCGATGAAAAAACCGTTCTCGTAGCCCTGCTGATCCATGCGGAAGTCGCGCCCGTCGACAACGAGGTTCGCGCCCTCGGCCACGCCCGCCTCGATATAGCCGCGCACCCGCGCCAGCGCATCGGCCGTGACGAGCGGGCCCATATCGCTTCCGCAATCCACGCTAGGTCCGATCTTCAATTCGCGCACGCGCGGCGAAAGCCGGTCGATCAGCGCATCCGCGACCTGGTCGGTCACCGGGACCGCCACCGAGACCGCCATGCAGCGCTCGCCCGCCGAGCCATAGGCTGCGCCCATCAGCGCATCGGCGGCCATGTCGAGGTCCGCATCCGGCATGATGACCATGTGGTTTTTCGCGCCGCCCAGCGCCTGCACACGTTTGCCGTTTGCCGTGCCAGTCGAATAGATGTACTTCGCGATTGGCGTGGAGCCGACGAAGCTGATGCCTGCCACATCCGGGTGGGTCAGCAGCGCGTCGACCGCTTCCTTGTCGCCCTGAACGACGTTGAACACCCCTTCAGGCAGCCCGGCTTCGGCAAGCAGGTCCGCGAGCATCAGCGATGGCGTAGGATCACGCTCCGACGGTTTCAGGATGAACGCGTTGCCGCATACCAGCGCGACAGGAAACATCCACATCGGCACCATGACCGGGAAGTTGAACGGCGTGATGCCCGCCACGATGCCGAGCGGCTGTCGGATCGCGTGGCTGTCCACGCCGGTGCCGACATCTTCCGTGAATTCACCTTTCAGGAGCTGCGGCGCGCCGGCGGCGAACTCGGCGACCTCCAGCCCGCGTTGCACCTCGCCCAGGGCATCGTCATGGGTCTTGCCGTGTTCCGCGGAAATCGCCTCGGCCAGCTTGTCGGCATTGGCGCGCACCAGTTCCTTGAAGCGGTCGATGATACGCGCCCGGCGCAGCGCGGGCGTGCGCGCCCAGGCCGGGGCTGCCTCCTTGGCCGCAGCGACCGCGCGGGCGACCTCATCGCTCGTGGCGAGCGCGGCCTGCCGCGTCACCTCGCCGGTCGCCGGGTTATAGACATCCGCGAAGCGCCCGCTGACGCCGTCCACGCGCTGCCCGCCGATAAAGTGCTGGATATGGTCCGTCATGACGCCGCCCTTTGTTTTTGTGGCGTTTCTCAGCTTACATCACCTCGTCGGTCCGGTCGCCGGTCTCGCCATAGCGGTGCAGCGCGGGCGGCTTGAGACCTTCGTAAAGTTTTTCGAAACCCGCGTTGACCTGCTCGCCGTGCTGGGCAAACAGCGAATTCCCCGCGAGGTCGCTGTCCACGATAAACGGACCGAAATTCTCGACCTCGAACAGCCACATCGCCTGCGCGATGCCAAGCTCGTCCATCCAGAACGCGT
>CAYFVF010000295.1:0-2280 GCA_964346335.1 uncultured Hyphomicrobiaceae bacterium | reverse complement strand
CGCTGCATCCTGGAGCTTGGCGGCAACAACGGCGCGATCGTCGCCCCGTCCGCCGACCTTGAACTTACGCTGCGCGCGATCGTCTTCGCCGCCGTTGGCACGGCGGGCCAGCGCTGCACGACACTGCGCCGGCTTATCGTTCACGAGAGCATCTATGACGATCTGCTCGGCGGCCTGAAAACGGCCTATCAGGGCCTGCCCATCGGCGATCCGCTGAAAGACGGGGTGTTGGTCGGCCCGCTCATCGGCGAGGCGGTGTTCGAGGCAATGGAGCGCGCGCTCGACGCGGCGCGTGCGGATGGCGGCACGGTGCATGGCGGCGGGCGCGTTCTGCGCGATGCGTTCCCCGGCGCGGTCTATGTGCAACCTGCGATCGTCGAGATGCCCGCGCAGACGGACATCGTCCGGGAGGAGACCTTCGCGCCGATCCTCTACGCCATGAAGTACAGTGATTTCCACGAGGCGATTGCGCTGCATAACGGCGTGCCGCAGGGCCTGTCGTCCTGCATCTTCTCCACCGATGTGCGCGAGAGCGAAGCCTTCCTGTCGGCGACTGGCTCGGATTGCGGCATCGCCAATGTCAATATCGGACCGTCCGGTGCGGAGATCGGCGGCGCGTTCGGCGGCGAGAAGGACACCGGCGGCGGGCGCGAAAGCGGCTCGGACGCGTGGAAGGGCTATATGCGCCGGCAGACCGGGACGGTGAATTACTCGCGCGAGTTGCCGCTGGCGCAGGGAATCAAGTTCGACATCTGATTGGGAGCACCGCTTAACTCCTATCGCGATGCAGTAGGTAGGTGTCCATGATCCAGCCGTGGCGCGCCCGCGCGGCCTCTCGCGCTTCGACAATCTCCGCGTCGACCTCCGCAAGCGGCCCGGCGCGCAGGATTTCCCGGTCCATCCCCAGATAAGCGCCCCACCAGATCGTCACGCCTTCAGGGTCGAGCGCCCGAAACGCGCAGCCGCCGTCGAGCATCACCGCCACGGTCCCCGCACCAGCGGGCCAGCCCTCCTCGCGCAGCAGCCGCCCGGTCGTGATCAGCACCGGCGCGCCGACCGCGTTCAGCGGGATGCCATGCGCTGCCGTCAGCGCCTGCAGCGCAGTGATGCCGGGAATGACGTGTATTTCGGGCTGCGGGTCAAGCCGCGCGGCGATGCGTAGCGAACTGTCGTAAAGCGACGGATCGCCCCAGATCAGCAGCGCGGCGGATGTTGGCGGCGGGGTCTGGGCGGCGAGCGCGGCCTGCCAGGCGGCGGCGACCGCATCGTGCCAGTCCGCCACGCCAGCCATGTAATCGCCGCTATCGTCGCGCCTGGGCAGGTCGAACTCCACGATCCGCCCCTTTTTGCCTAGCACGCGCGCGCAAATGTCCCTGCGAAGGTCCGCCAGATCGCGTTTCTCATCGCCCTTGCGCGGGATCAACACCAGATCGGCCGACTGCAGCGCGCGCACGCCCTCCAGCGTGATGTGGTCGGGGTTGCCCGTGCCGATGCCGATAAGCCGGAGTTCCATGCCCTACTCCGACATCTCGGCGAGCGGACCAAACAGAATGATCGCCGGTTTGTCGCCGGGGTCATCGCGTAACTGTGCGGCGAGTTCGGCAATCGTGCTGCGCCGCAGGCGCTGGTCGGGGCGGCTGATCGCCTCGGCCAGCAGCGCCGGTGTCTCGGGCGGCAACCCGCGCGCCATGAGCGCATCAACCAGCGCGGGGAAAGTCCGCTTGCCCATGAAGATCGCGGTGGTTGCGCCGTGATCGGCCAGCGCGTCGAGATCGATGTCCGAAGGCAGCGCGCCGCTCACGTCATGCCCGGTGATGAACTGAACGCGCCGCGCCGTCAGCCGCCGGGTGAGCGGCATCTCCGCCGCCGCCGCCGCCGCGCAGACGGACGGCACGCCGGGGATGATCTCGTAAGCTATTTCCGCTTCGCGCAGCGCGTTCAACTCTTCCTCCAGCCGGCCGAACAACCCCGGATCACCGGATTTGAGCCGCACAACGCGGGCGCCCGTGAGCGCATAATCCACCAGCAGCCGGCTCACATGCGGCTGGCGCGGCGAGGGCCGCCCGGCGCGCTTGCCCACGCCGACGAAGTCCGCCCCCTTGCGCGCGTGTCCGAGGATCGGGCCCGAGGACAGGTCATCGAACAGCACCGCGTCCGCGCGCTTCAGCCGGTCGACCGCCTTGAGCGTCAAAAGCTCCGGGTCGCCCGGCCCGGAGCCGACGAAACTGACGAAGCCGGTCATGCGCCGGTCTCCGCGATCAGGTGGAAGAAGGTGCCGGT
>CAYFVF010000294.1:0-2281 GCA_964346335.1 uncultured Hyphomicrobiaceae bacterium | reverse complement strand
TCCCGGATTCCAACACGCCGATGTTCTATGTCCACTATTGGGCGCCGCAGGGCACCGATGTCCGCGCGGTCGAGGAGGGCCTGAAACGCTTCGAGCAGCGGGCGCTGGCGGACGAGGACGTTACCGAGGTTACGAGCTATGCCGGCGGCGGCGCGCTGCGCTTCATCCTGACGTATGACCCGGAACAGCCAAACCCGTCCTACGGCATGATGCTGGTGCGCACCGAAACGCGCGCGGCCATCAATGGTGTCGCCGAGGACTTGCGCGCCTGGGCGGCGAGCGAACTGCCGGATGTGCAGGTGATGACCCAGCGCATGGTGTTCGGCCCGCCGACCCCGGCCGACATCGAGGCCCGCTTTTCCGGCCCGGACGCCAACACGCTGCGCCGTCTCGCCCGTGAGGCCGAGAGGATCATGCGCGCCCCCGAGGCCAACCTGCAGGATGTCCGCAATGACTGGCGTCAGCGTGAACTGGCGATCAAGCCGGTGTTCGACGAAGACCGCGCGCGTATCGCCGGCGTCACCAGGCAAGACCTCAGCCAGGGCCTGTTGTTCGCAACTGATGGGCTTCTGGCCGGGAGCTTCCGGGACGGCGACGAGACCATCCCGATTGTCGCGCGAAAACAGCGCGATGAAGGAGTCGACCCGTATGAGAACCTGAACAACACGCTGATCTGGAGTGGCCAGCAGCGCGAATATGTCCCGGTCGATCAGCTTGTTTCGGAGTTCGAGACGCGCCCGGAAGACACGCGCATTAACCGGCTCGACCGGGTGCGCACACTAACCGTGCAAGCGAACACGGTGAGCACGGAGACCGCTGCTGCGGCACTGGCGCGGGTGCGCCCCGATATCGAGGCGATCGAGCTGCCGCCCGGCTACGCACTGGAATGGGGTGGGGAATACGAGGCGACGACCGAGGCGCAGAGCAAGCTGGGCGCGCAGTTGCCGCTCGGATTTCTGATCATGCTACTGATCAGCATCCTGCTGTTCGGCAAGATTCGCCAACCGCTCATCATCTGGCTGATGGTGCCGATGTCGATCAACGGTGTGGCCATCGCGCTGCTTGCGACAGATACGCCTTTCAGCTTCCTCGCGCTGCTTGGCTTCTTGTCGCTGTCGGGAATGCTGATTAAAAACGCGATTGTGCTGCTGGATGAGATCGACTTGCAGATCAACAGCGGGCGTGACCGGCTCGATGCTCTGATCGATGCGAGCACCTCGCGCCTGCGCCCGGTTATGCTGGCGGCGATCACAACTATCCTCGGCATGGCGCCGCTGCTGTTCGATGCGTTCTTTATCAGCATGGCCGTGACGATCATGGGCGGGCTCGCCTTCGCAACGGTGTTGACGCTGATCGCCGCGCCTGTGCTCTATGCGGTGTTTTTCCGCATCAGGCGGCCCGGCAAACCGGGCGGCAAGCGCGGTGGCAAATCCGGGACGCCGACGCCTCAGCCCGAGAGTGCGGGCGCAACTTGACGCGACGGCCGCCTTCACGCGGTCAGAGGACCCAACGCATGGACGAAATGGCGGTGATCGCCGCGCACGATGTCATCAAGCGCTTTGGCACGCTGGAGGCCGTGCGCGGCGTCTCCTTCGCGGTGGCGCGCGGGGGCTGCACCGGGCTTCTCGGGCCGAACGGCGCAGGCAAGACAACGATCATGCGCATGATCACGGGACAGGCCAGCGTCACCTCCGGCGAACTCAGCGTTTTTGGCGAGCCGCCATACGCGCTGGCGCGCGAGACCAAGACGCGGATCGGGCTGGTACCGCAAGCTGATAATCTCGATCCGGATGTTTCAGTTCAGGAAAACCTTGAGATCTACGGCCGCTATTTCGGTCTTCCCGAGGACACCATTGCCCAGCGTGTCCCGAACCTGCTGGCCTTCATGCGGCTGGAGGAAAAAGCGGATGCGCGCGTGATGCAGCTTTCCGGCGGGATGAAGCGCCGGCTGGTGATCGCCCGCGCGCTGATCGCGGAGCCCGAGGTCGTAATCCTCGACGAGCCGACCACGGGGCTGGACCCGCAGGCCCGCGTGATGATCTGGAAGCAGCTTCTCGACCTGAAAGCGCGCGGCAAGACCATGCTGCTCACCACGCATTACATGGACGAGGCGCAGCGGCTGTGCGACCGGATCATCATCATCGATAACGGCCAGGTGCTGGACGAAGGCACGCCCGACGAACTGATTAGCCGGCATGTGAAGGGGCACGTCTACGAGATCGGCAAGCCCGTGCCCGAGCCTCTCGGCAACGGCCGCTGGGATAGTGAGGATATCGGCGAC
>CAYFVF010000293.1:0-2286 GCA_964346335.1 uncultured Hyphomicrobiaceae bacterium | reverse complement strand
GAAGGGCCGCCGCCGGTGAAAAAGGACGGGCATGTCACGTCCAGCTATTTCAGCCCGGTGTTGCAGCGCGCGTTTGCGCTCGCCCTGGTCGAGCGCGGCGGCGAACGCATCGGCGAGACGCTGTATGCAAGCTGGGGGAAAGGCCCGGCGAAGTGCGTGACGATCACCGAGACCGACTTCCTGAAAGATGCGACGCGCCCCGAGCCGCAGCCGGTGAACGAAAACGCGCCCGCGCCCAAGGCCCCTGATGCCCCTTACACGCGCGGGCCGCTGGCTCACCGCTCGGCGATCTCGGGTGGTGGCGGCGCGGCGGCGCTGACGCCGCTGGACGGTGGAACGCGGTTTATCCTGCGCGGGGATGTGTCGCTTGTCGCTCCGAAGCTCGCGGAACACGGCGTGAGCCTGCCTGAAACGGCATGTGCAATGGCCGATGGCGACAGCGCGCGCGCGCTCTGGCTCGGGCCGGATGAATGGCTGACCATACCGACGGATGGGCAGGGCGCGGAGCTTGCCAGCACGATTCGTGAGGTGCTCGCGGATGTGCATCACCAACTCGCGGACGTGTCCGACTATTACACGGAAATCGGCGTATCCGGCACGCGGGCGCGAGACTTGCTGGCCAAGCTGACGACCCTCGACATGCATCCGCGCAGCTTCCAGCCCGGCCATGTGAAAGGCTCGATGTTTGCCCGCGTTCCGGCGGTATTGCGCCTCGCGCCGGACACGGTGCCCGAAGAGTTCGTGCTCACGATTCGCTGGTCCCACGCGGATTATCTGTGGTGCTTGCTGGCTCTGTCCGGGCGTGAATTCGGGCTGCCCGCGCAGGAGCCAATCGGCAAGGTGACGCTCGCCTATCCAGACTAATCGGCGGCGGAAAAGTCAGGCGAGTTCAAAACTCGCGTCGAGCGACACCTGCCCGGACGCCGCCGCGCGCCCGTGTTCAACCAGCCGCTCCAGATGCGCCAGCACCGATAGTTGCGCCGCGCGCGTGAGATGATCGGGCAGGCCGGTATAGATCTGCGCCGTAAGGTCAGGCACCGTCTGGGCGCTGCCCCGCATCGCCTCGATGATTTCGTTCTCGCGCCAGCGCCGATGCATGATGAACGCCTTCACGAGCCGTTGCGGCTGCTCGATGCGTCCGCCATGGCCGGGGAGATAAACCTGATGATCGTGCTCAAGCAGGCGGTGCAGCGAGGCGAGGTAGGAGTCCATATGTCCCTCGGGCGGCGCGATCACGCTGGTGTTCCAGCCCATGACGTGATCTCCGGAGAATAACGCCCCGGCCGGCGCGAAACCGTAACACAGATGATCGGGCGCATGGCCCGGCATGTGGAACGCGCGCAAGGCCCAGTCTTCGCCGCTCAGCACATCGCCATCGGTGAGCGCGACATCCGGCTTGAACGACGCATCGGCGAAGCTGCGCCCACCCGGCCCGAGCGTATCGGTCTCGCGCAACCCCACCGAACCGAAGCCCGCGGTCAGCGCGCCGGTGGCGTCTTTCAGCGCGGCAAGACCGGCGCAGTGATCCAGATGCGTGTGGGTCAGCAGGATATGCGTGATCCGCTCGCCGCCGGCTGCCAGTTCATCAAGGAGCGCTTGCAAATGATCGGCGCTCTCGGGGCCAGGGTCGATCACGGCCACCTCGCCACGGCCGACAATGTAGGTATTCGTGCCGTTCTGCGTCATCGGGCCGGGATTCGGCGCAACCAGCCGGCGCACGCCGGGCACGAGTTCGCGCGCAACGCCGTACTCAAAACGCATCTCCTTCTTGAACGGGATCGATTCGCTCATGCAAAACCTTGATAGTCGGGCGCGTCAGGCCGCACGGTCGGGGCGCGCGAGCTGGCCGCCAGTGAGCGGGGCAGGCACCCCGGTGGTGCCGGGAAAAGTGATTGGCAGGCCGTGCAGGCTGCGAACGGCAAGAAAGGCGAAGGCTTGCGCCTCTATGAAGCCTGCGTGCCATCCGAGGTCGTCGGCTATGCGGACATCGCCGGGCAGTTCTCCGCCAAGGGCACTGAGCAGCGCCGGGTTATGGGCGCCGCCACCGCTAACGATCCAGCTTTTTGGCGGGGAGGGGAGGTGGTCCAAGGCGCGCGCAATGGACCGCGCGGTGAAGGCAGTGAGCGTGGCCGCGCCGTCTTGCGGCGTCAGGGCGTCGAGCGCGCCGCGCGCATCGAGATCGAGCCGGTCGAGCGATTTGGGCGGGACTTGCCTGAGATAAGGCGCGATCCCTGCCTCCAGCGCCACAAGCGCGCCAGCATCGACCCGCCCATGGGCCGCGAGCCG
>CAYFVF010000292.1:0-2290 GCA_964346335.1 uncultured Hyphomicrobiaceae bacterium | reverse complement strand
AAAGCGGGCACGTCATTGATGTGTAAAATCGCGTCGGTGCGCTGCGTCATTGCGTGATGTCCTCCAGTTCGCTATCGGACAGGCGCTCGGGGTAGTAGACCACCCGCCGGATATGGCCGTTCATGTATTGGTTGAAGCTGTTTTGCGAGCCGAACCCGAGAGCGGACGGCGTTGTGCCGAACGCCGCATACGCGTCGCTCGCGGGCGTCGCGCCTTCCCCCGTGACCGACCGGCCGGAGCCGTCATAGGAGGACGCCAGTTTCTTGATGCCCGGACCTGTCGTAAGGCCCGTTTTATTGATCACCTGGGAGCCGTTCCACATCCCTGCCCTGTGGGCGTTACCACCTAAGAAAAGAGGACTGTCAGAGCCCTCACCGGCAACGACACGCGGAGCGCTATCGTCAGTGAAGCCGAAATAAACCACCACCGAGAACGTCCCCTTGGCGGCGTCAAACCAGCTTCCCGCGCTGACGCTCAAATCATCCTTCGCGCGCGTGACGGCCGCTGAGGTCGTGACGATCGGGCTGGTCCGCGACCCCGCCTCTTCGTGCTGGGCGTGATGCAGGATGGCCTTTTTGGTGTTCGTTGATGCGCCGGTGGGAAAGACCTGAACCGACCGATTATTGGCCGAGGTGCCCGATCCGGTCGCCCATAGCCGGATCATCTTGCCGCCGTTCGGGCCGGTGCCGAGATCATCCCAGCCGACAGTGCCAGACCCGCTTTCCACACTCGCCGTCTCGGTAGACCAGTCAAATTTCGCGCGGATCACCCACGCGCTCGCCGTCGTATCGCGAATGCCGATCAGGCTCTCGCCGGCGTCCTCGTTCTCGATGATCGCGGACACGGTTTCATCAGAGCCGGTCAGCGTGCCGAGGGTCTGGTCTCTCTTTTTCGATCCCCCGGAGCCATCATTTTCGTGTTTGTAGGCGGTCTCCCCGCTGATGGCGCTGGTCGCGGTCGTGATCGTGAAATCGCTATCGCCGCCCCAATCCGACGCCGCCGTGAAATCCGCCGCGTCCAGCAGTTCATTCGTCCGGCTGGCCTCGATCAGCGCGCCGCGCTTGTTTCCGCTGTCCGGGTCGTGGTCGATGCGCAATTCATCCGTCGCCGCTTCTTGCAGAACGCCGGAGGCGTCCCAATAAAGCGCGGTGCTGGCGCGGGTAAAGTCGAGCGTCTGCGCGAGGGTTTGCGCTGTCCCATCCACGGCATAGACGCCGTTCTCGAAATCGGCGACAAACGTGGCTTTCGGGCTGAGATCGCCGCTGATCCCAGCGCTCGCGGACAAAGCCGCGCCGGGCGCGTGGGTTTGCGCCAGCTCCGGCGTTAACGCGGCCGCCGTGCTAAAGTCCGCGCCAAGGCGGTGCGTCTGCTCAACCCCCGGCGTTAGCGTAGCGCTCGCGGACATGGACCCGGCAAAAAGGTGAGTTTGCGCCAGAGGCGGCGTTAGCGTGGCGCTCGCGGACACTGAAACACCGAGGTTGCGCCCCTGCTCAAGCCCCGGCGCGAAGTCGGCCAGCCCGGACAGATCAGCCGCGAGCACTTTAAACAGCTCCGACACGTCCGCCGGATATCTCACCGTGCGGCGCGGGTTGCCCCATGTCACGCTCAGGCGGGCCATTGCGTCACGCCCTTGCGGATATTCAGCGTGCCGCGCGCGGCCGTCAGCGCCAGCCCGCCAATCTCGATCAGCAGGTCGAAGCGGTACAGCCCCGGCGTGACGTCAGCCATTGTGTCGCGATCAACTTCAAGCTCGAACTCGCCGGCCGCCGCATCGGTGACGGTCAAGCCCGAGCCGACCGACAGGCTCAGCGCCGCCGCGCCTGCGCGGTCGCGCACATCCATGCGGATCGTCGCGCCCGACAGCGCCAGCGCATCGCCTGCGGCATCGACCGCCTCAAACTCCTGGCGCCAGTCAGCGTTGGTCGCGGCCTCCAGATTGAGCGTTGTCATCGCCGAATCCTTAGCTGATCGAGACCGTCAAATCGCCGACCGGGATTTTCACCGGGTTGCCAGCCGTGATGGTTTGGGTGCCGCCGGTCAGCGCGTCGCTTGCCAGCAGCGTGCCAGCCGTGGCCGCGTCATAGATCGCGAGGTGCGACACGCTCGCGCCGCCATCGGCGTTGCCAAAGTCGATCTCGGTGTCACTGGCCGCCTCGCCCGCGTTGGTGGTGCCGGCGGCCTCCATGTTCGCGGTCAGCGCCAGCCGGCCACCTGGGCGGATCGTCGTGGTGACTTCGGTGCCCGCGCCTTGCGGGTCGCCGTCGAACAACGCGACATAGCGCGTGCCGGA
>CAYFVF010000291.1:0-2293 GCA_964346335.1 uncultured Hyphomicrobiaceae bacterium | reverse complement strand
ATCCAGCCCAACGCGAGTATGTGCGTCAAGATGGCGCATAACCATGAGATGCGAAACCGGCGGGTTAGTCAACTTGAAACGGTGCGGAAGATCAGAGGATAGCGCGTTCGGTCCAAGGCCAGAGGGTCATCGAGTTGATAACGGCCTGCCCGCGCCGAAGAGCTACCTGACCCAGCAATCTCGTTTTTTTCGCATTTTTTCTCACAGTGACTGCTGCCGTCCATGACTGTTTCTGTTGGATGCGCATGAATGCTTGGAGATGCGCCGAAACGTCCCAATCTGACCAGGCGCTCGCGCGATTTTGCTGGACGCCGGCAGACCGGCGTGCTACCCGCCGCGACCATGAGAGCCACTGCGATCCCACTGCGCATAATGGCGTTGCCCGCGCGACGACGAAGCCCCGGCTTCGAGCGTTCGCGTGCGCGTGTCTGAAACCCGGCTCCACCGTCCTTACGTCCGATCCGGTCATGCCCGCCGCGCCAGCGCTCCATCGGCGTGTCTGGACAGTTTTCGCGGTAGGGATGGATGACTATGGACAATCGGGTGATCCGGCCGAGCGAGCCGGGTGATGCGGCCCTCATTCAACAGCTTCACGACGAGGCCTTTGGGCCGGGGCGGTTTGCGCGCGCGGCATATCGCGTGCGTGAGCAAGCGGCGGGCGCGGGCTTTGACCTCACCGCCTGGCGCGATGGCGTGCTGGCGGGGACCGTGCATTTTACGCCGGTCACGGTCGGCGGGCGCGCCGGCGTGATGATGCTGGGACCACTGGCGGTGGCGCCCGCGTTCAAGGCGCAGGGCTACGGGCGCTGGCTGGTTGAAGAAGGCGTGGCGCGGGCCTGGGGCTGCGGTGCCGCGCTGGTCATCCTGGTGGGTGATCTGCCGTATTATGCCCGCATGGGCTTTCGCCAGATCCCGCCGGGACAACTGACGCTGCCCGGCCCGGTTGCGCAGGATCGCTTGTTGGCACGTGAATTGCGCGACGGCGCGCTTGGCGACTACGCCGGCCCGGTGTCGGGTGATACCGTGGGCGCAGCGATCTCCGGCTAGCCACGAGACCACTGCTATTGCGCGGCGAGGCCCGCATCAATCGACAGCGTCTCGCCACTATAGCGGTCGACTTTCACCGCCGTGAACAGGTCGCTCCCATCAGCCAGGCTAGGCGAAGGTTGCTCGACGAACAGCCGTTGGACAGCGTGCGGCGGCGTGATGTTGTCCGCACTCAACGCCCCGTAGTCGCTATGCGCCAGTTCGTAGGGAAAATGCAGGCCCACATCGGTGATGAGCGCGCCGGAGGGCGTGCGTCCCAGACGGTCGAATGCGAGGGCGCTCTCGCCGTTCGTTGCCACGACGAGGCTGCCCATCGGTGCAATACCCAGCGGAGAGGCGCGGAGCGCCCGGAGTTGGGCTGCCGCTGAATATGCCGCACCGCGTGAGCCTAGCCCACTCCATCGGGCGACCATAAGCTCCGCCTGCTCGATCTCCTCGGCGTTGGCGTCCTTCCCGATCTGCCGATAGCGCCGTTCAATGCCATCACGCTCAAGGTCCACCGCGTTGTCGAGAGCAAGCGCAAGGAACGCCAGGCCGCGCGCGCGCATCTCCTGGCTGGCATCGGCCTGCCACAGCATTTCACCGAGATAAGCCTGAGCGGGCGCGTAGCGTTTCTGGCTCGCCTTCAACAGCCAACTTGCGGCGAGGTTGCGGTTGCGGGCCACGCCGCGGCCCTCCGCGTACATACGCCCGATCTCGAATTGCGCCTTCGGATCTCGGAAATAGCTGGCGGCATGGCGCATCAGTTGCGCGGCCTTGCCAGGCGCCTGCTTGAGGCCGATTTTGCTGACGCCTTCGAGGTAATATCCGGCGAGGTACAGATAGGCATCCGCGACGTAGCGCGCGGCTGGATGGAGCCGGTCGATGTCGCCATGCTGGTTGACGACGAGGTTGTAATAAGCCGCCGCCTTTGAGTCGTCGCCGTGCGTTTCGTGCGTGCGGTAGAGTTCCGCCAGCCTGAGTTGCGCGCCCAACACGCCGCGATCCGCGGCATAGCCCAAGGCTGGCAGCGCCCCGGCGATGTCGTCGTCGGTGAGCGCCGCAATACCGGCCTTGAAGGCATCGCGCGGCGTTTCATACTGAACACCGACCTCGGCCTCCTGTTCGTTGCCGTCATACACCGCCAATGCGGCAAGTCCGGCCGCCGCAATCAGGATTCCGACAACGGCTGTGCTGCCCCGCCAGCGCCAGTTAGATATCCGCATAACACGTCACTTCCGCTTCGCCGCCTGGATGCGTCACGGCG
>CAYFVF010000290.1:0-2294 GCA_964346335.1 uncultured Hyphomicrobiaceae bacterium | reverse complement strand
TTTCTCGACGGCGTGGACAGCGCCATCGTGCTGTGGAACGCCTCGACCCAGTTCGCCGATGGCGGCGAATTCGGCATGGGCGCGGAGATCGGCATCGCCACCGGCAAGATGCATGCGCGCGGTCCGATCGGCGTCGAGCAGCTCACCAGCTTCAAATACGTCGTCCACGGCTCCGGCCAGACCCGCCCGGCATGAGCGGCCCGCACCCAGACATCGAGCGAGCCGCGCCCGCGCTGGATCGCCGCGCGCTGGGGCCGCCGCCTGCCTATCCAGGGATGCGGGTCGGTCTACTGGGTGGCTCATTCAACCCGCCGCACCCGGGCCACCGCCATATCGCGGAGATCGCGCTACACCGGCTGGGCCTCGACCAGGTCTGGCTGATCGTCACGCCGGGCAACCCGATCAAGGATCACGGCGAACTTGCGGCGCTGTCACAGCGCCTGGCCGCCACGCGCGAGACGGTCGCGCATCCGCGCATCGTCGTGACCGGATTTGAGGCGACGCTGTCCAGCGCTTATACCGCGCGCACGCTCGCCTTCCTGCGCCGCCGCTTTCCTGGCGTGCATTTCGTCTGGATCATGGGCGGGGACAATCTGGCGGGGTTTCATCGCTGGCAGGAATGGGCCGAGATCATGCGCATGATGCCGATTGCGGTGCTGGACCGGCCGGGCTTCCGGTTCCGTGCGATGGCGTCACGCGCGGCGCAGGTCTTCGCGCACGCGCGCACCAGCGAGACCCAATCCGGCGCGCTGGCCTTGATGCAGCCGCCCGCGTGGAGCTACCTCACGATCCCGCTGGCGGACATCTCCTCCACCCAGCTCAGATCCCAGCGACAGTCCGCTAGCGGGGATTGAATTTGCGCGCCGATTCGGGCACATTTTTGTGAAGAGCTTTCGCGTCGTAGCCTTTTCGGGTTGACGCAGGATGCTCTTGAGCCCGTCGCGCACGGCGCGGCGTCGGCTCGTCATGGGTCCATGATGGAGGGACATTTCGCTGCCCATGCCGACGACAGCCGAGGGCGCCTCTCGCGGCGCACCTCTTGTTGAGCCCCCGCAGGAGAGCGTGGGACCAACGGATCTGCTGGAGACCGTGTTGTCATCGCTCGACGATTCCAAAGCCGAGGATACGGTGACGATCGATCTCGCGGGGAAAACCCTGATCGGCGATTACATGGTGGTCGCTTCCGGCCGTTCCGAGCGCCACGTAGGCGCGATCGCCGAAAATCTCGTCAAGCACCTCAAGGAATCGGGCGTGCGGGACGTGTCCATCGAAGGAGTGCCCAAATGCGACTGGGTGCTGATCGATGCGGGCGCGGTAATCGTCCACTTGTTCCAGCCGGAAGTGCGCGAGTTCTACAATCTCGAAAAGATGTGGCTGGCCGACCGCCCGGATAATCCTCAGTCGGGCTAGGCCCCTCGCCGGCCGGCCGGGAGGCCCCCGATGCGCATCTCCGTGATTGCCGTTGGGCGGCTGAAGGATAGCGCCGAGCGGGGCCTGGCGGACCGCTACATTGACCGTTTCGAGAAACTGGGGCGCCAGGTCGGGCTGGGCGCACTCGACGAGGTCGAGCTCGGCGAAAGCCGGGCGCAGACGTCCGCGGCGCGGCGCGACGACGAGGCCGCGGCGATGCTAGCACGGGTACCTTTGCGCGCTGCCCTCGTTTCGCTCGATGCCGCTGGCAAGCAACTCACCAGCGAGGATTTTGCCGCGCAGGTCGCAAGTTGGCGCGATGATGGCGTGCAGGCTGCGGCGTTCCTGATCGGCGGGCCCGACGGGCATGGGCCGACGGTCGCCGGGGCGGCCGACCTGACGCTTTCGCTAGGGCTTATGACGCTGCCGCACGGGCTGGCGCGGGTCGTCTTGGCCGAACAGCTCTACCGCGCCGCTACGATCCTCGCCGGGCACCCCTATCATCGCGCTTAGGCTTGCAGCCGCCTCATCAAAATTTCACCACGACTCGGCGATCCTGAGCGCCTATCTTCGCCGCCAAAATCTAACGGCGCGGCGGCGCGGGAGGATCGTGGCATGGAAACGCTCGGCGAAATCCTGGGATGGCTGTGGTGGGTGATCAGCTTCGGGCTGTCGCTGCTCTGGTCGCTGGCGTGGTTCATCATCCGCGACCTGATCTCGACGCTGGTCTGGGCCGGGCTTGTCGCGTGGATCGTGCTGGCGTTGCGCTACCGCAGCGCGGTGCAGGGCACGATGGCGATGGTGCGCTATGCGCGCGCCGGGGTAGGTTATGTCTGGCGCTGGGTGCGCGGCCGGCCGGCGGATGCGCCGGCGCGGGTGAAGCG
>CAYFVF010000289.1:0-2302 GCA_964346335.1 uncultured Hyphomicrobiaceae bacterium | reverse complement strand
CCAGCCGCGCATCCGCGAGATGATCCGCACGATCCAGATGAAGCGCCGCATGGGCAACCCGGATGTCGGCTTCGGCCTGCCGTATCGCACGCTTCGCGACGAGCGCGAGGACGAGATCGACTGGAAGACCCACGAGCCGAGTTAGCGCGCGATCACGCGCCGGTGTCGCCCTCGAACCCGGCTGCCGCGATGCCCGCGAGGGCGCACGCCTCGTCGTTCTCCGATGTGTCGCCCGTCACGCCGACTGCGCCGACCGCCGTTCCCCGCGCGTCGCGAATGACCACGCCGCCCGCCACGGGCACCAGATTCCCATCCGCCAGTGCGTTCACGGCATTGATGAAATACGCCTGCTGCTCTGCGCGGGCATGAAGCGCGCGCGACCCGGCACCCAGCGCGATGGAGCCGTAGGCCTTGCCAAACGCTATCTTGAAGCGCAGGAAGCTCGCACCGTCCTGGCGTTCAAAGGCCTTCAGGTGCCCGCCTGCGTCCGTGACCGCGACCGCCAAGGGCTTGAGGCCGAGTTCGCCAGCCTTGGCGAATGCCGTTTCGATAATCGTTTTCGCCGCGTCCAGCGTCAGTTCGCTCATGGCTTGCTCCTTGGTCTCATCGGATTATGTCGGTCATTTCAGCAGAGGCACCCAGCGCGGCTCCGGCCGCTCGGCGCAGCGATATATCTCCGGGACCGTGCATTGGCCGCTCACCTCGCCCGAGCCTGAGGCATAGAGCGTAAGCCGCAGCACATCGCCGCCGTTCATGTTGAAGCCGGTGTAGCACGCAAGCCGCGTCGCGCCCGCGGCCTCGGGATCAAACCCGCCCCGGCGCGCCGCCCGGTCGGTGACAAACGCCAGCCTGTCCTCATCCTCGCTCAGCCACGCCGGGATGTTGCCGCCACCGGTCAGGCGCGTCTGCGTGCCGAGATGAAAAATCGCGCTCGGCTCGCTGTAGCCAGCCAGCGCCACCGGACCGGGATGGCAGGCGCGGACGGCATCGCGCATCTCCGCAATTCGCTCGCTGATCCAGATCGGTTTGAGCCGCGGGATAACCTCGCCAATGATCCCGGCATGTGAGGCCAGCGCGCTCACCAGCGCCAGCGCTATGGCCGCGTGCCAGGCGCGCTGCCACGCCGCAATCACGACGAGCGGTGCACACACCGCGAAAATGGCGGCCAGGACAATCGCAAGCGCGGTTGGCGATGACTCGAACAGCCACATCGCCCCGGCAAAAACACCGATCTGCAGCACGCCGACAAACAGCCAAAGGGCGGCGGCCTGTTTATACGTGCGCATCGGTATCGCGCCGCGCAGTGTCGCGGAAGTGAGCGCCCACGCGGCTGCCAGTGCAATCGCCGGATATACCGGATAGATGTAATGCGGCAGCTTGGTCGGCACGACTTCGAGGATGAGCCAGTAGGGCGCCACCCAGCCGAACAGGAACAGCACCCGGCGCGAGGCGCGCCTGCGCCACATCCAGATCACGGCACCGGCGGTTGCAATCAAGGCGCCCGGCCAGAACGTCCACCAGAAGGCGATGAAATAGGAGCCCGGCGGCCCCCAGTGGTCCTCCTTCGCCTCCTTGACCTTTTCGGCGAAGTCTTCTCCCAGTGACAGCGCGTAAAATTCTCCGTTGGAAATCACCCCGATGGCGATGAACCACGGCAGCGTGATGAGCAGCAGCAGCGGAATGCCCCAGGCCAGATGCGCACGCCCCAGCCATGAGCGATCCCGGTCGAAGATCAGCAGCGCCGTAATGGTCAGCCCTGTAATGAGCGGTGCGACCGGCCCCTTGATGAGGATGCCCGCGGCAAGCGAGACCCAGAACAGTGCCGCCAGCCCAACCGTTTCGGCGCGCGGCACCCGGAGCAAATAGAGCCGTAAAAGCGCGCCCTGGGTGAGCACCACGCACAGGATCAGGACGGCATCGGTCTTGGCGATGCGCGCCTCGATCGCCATGCCGACGCACGCGGCGAACAGGGCCGCCCCGATCAGCGCGGCGCGCCGCCCGAACACCGGCCGCCCCGCCCACCATATCGCAAGCACCGCGAGGATAGCGCCTATGAGCGAGGGAACACGATAGGTCCAGACCTGCCTGTTTTCGAGATCGCCAAACGCGGCCGCGCTCGCCGCCTGCAGCCAGTATATCCCGATGGGCTTCTTGTAGCGCGGATCATCCTGCAAGCGGATGTCGATGAAATCGCCGGTTTCCAGCATCTGCGTCGTCGCCTGGGTGTAGCGGCCCTCGTCGCGGTCGGTGACTGGCAGCGTAGCGAAGCCCGGCAGGTAGAGCGCGAGGCAAAGCAGCAACA
>CAYFVF010000288.1:0-2342 GCA_964346335.1 uncultured Hyphomicrobiaceae bacterium | reverse complement strand
GGGCTGCGGCCACGAAACAGGTTGTGCTCCAGCGTTTCGAGATCGAAGATGTCGAACAGCGATCCGGGCGTGTCTGTCATCACGTTTCCTGACAGTGGCGAGAGATGGATTGCTGTCATGTGAGGCGCGGGGTGCGTTTCTGTCAAGGCGCGCAGGCGCGAGCACGTATTGAAGGCACGGGGCATGGCCGAGACTTATGACATTGTGATCGGCGGCGGCGGTTTTATCGGGTTGACGCTGGCGCGCGCGTTGAGCGTCGCCGCGCCGGGGCAGTTCCGTATCGCCGTGGTGGATCCGACCCCGCCTGAACGCCTGCGCGCTCCTAACGCGGATGGCCGGGCGATGACGATCTCCGCGGCGTCGCGCCGGATGCTGCAGGCGCTTGACGTCTGGCCGGCAATCGCGGCGGATGCGCAGCCCGTCAGCCGCATCGAGATTACCGATACGCCGCTGGATACCCCCGTCAGGCTGCCGGTTCTGCAGTTCGATACGGCGCGAGATGCGGCGGACCCGGCCGCGCATGTCGTGGAGAACGCGGTGCTGATGCGCGCGCTCGCCGGGGCGGTGGCCGACAGCGATGTCACGTTGATCGCGCCGGAGCGAATCGTCGACGTGCGCACGGATGCGCGCGGTGCGCGAATGCGGCTTGGCGATGGGCGCGAGATCGACGCGGAGCTTCTCGTCGCTGCGGATGGGCGTCGCTCGCGGTTACGGCGCATGGCGGGGATCAAGGTGCTGAAATGGGACTATCCGCAGACCGGCATTGTCGCGACGGTCGAGCATGAACACCCGCATGACGGCGTGGCGGTGCAGCACTTCCTGCCGCCCGGACCGTTCGCGATGTTGCCGATGACCGGGCGGCGGAGTTCGCTCGTCTGGACGGAAAAGCCAGCCGATGCCGAAAAAATCCTCGCCTTGCCAGGGGATGAGGTGAATGCCGAGATTGCCAGCCGCTTCGGCGCGCAGTTCGGCGCGGTGCGGCTTATCTCGCCGCTGCAGACCTTCCCGCTCAGCTTGAGCATGGCGCGCGAATTCGTCAGGCCGGGCGTTGCGTTGATCGGGGACGCCGCCCACGGGCTGCACTGGCTCGCCGGGCAGGGGCTGAACCACGGTCTGCGCGATGTCGCTGTACTGAGCGAAGTGCTGGTCGAGGGGCGGCGCGCGGGCGCAGGGATTGGCGAGATGAGCATTCTGCGCCGCTACGAGCGTTGGCGGCGCTTCGACGCGAGCATGTCGGCAGCGGGTATGGACATGCTCAACCGCCTGTTCACGGGCGACAGCCAGACCATGCGGATGATCCGCGGTCTCGGCCTTGGCGTGGTGGACCGGCTTGCCCCGCTCAAGCGCATGTTTGTGGCCGAGGCGGCGGGCACGACCGGCACGCTGCCCCGGCTGATGCGTGGCGAGCCTTTGTGAGGCGGGCAAAGGCCCGCCTCTTCAAGTCTTACCGGCAGCCATGGTATCGCAGGCAACCGCGATAGTTGCTGCCGCCATAGCCCCAGTTTTGAGCGCACCGGCGGCGCCAATAGCCACAGCGGCCGTACCGCCGGCCCCGGCCATAGCGGCGGCCACGGTAGTACCGGCGATGATACCGCGGGCGGTGATACCGGCGATAGCGCCGATAACGGCGGTAGCGGCGATGGCGCGGGCCGATGTAGAGACGGAAGCCCACGTCAGCTTTCGAGATGTTGGATTGGCGGATCCCGCGGATCTCCTTGCCCAGCGAAAGCGTTGGCGCGGGGGTGGCGATGGCCGACGCCGCGTGGGCGTTCTTTGCGCCGGGCATGGCAAAGCCCAGCACCAGAGCCAAAGCCAGAATGAACGGAATGTGTTTCATTCGTAGGGCGTCCTTTTAAAGGTTAACAACGAGTCGTACCCGTCGAATGGCGTGCGCCATCCGGCAGGTCTCCGCACCAACCATATTTGCCCGGCAAAAGCCTGAGCGCCTCTCCTCACCGATGATATTAGCACAGCGCCGAAAGAATAGGCACGCCCGATTTTCGCTGTCGCGCGAGACCGTGTTTGGTGCATGAGATGCGCTTGCGACGGTCCAAGCCTTCGAGACATCCGTGGCTTACAGACAGCCGTGGTAGTTCATGCAGCTCGCGTAATCGCTGGAACCGTCGCTGGTTCGCTGATCGCAACGGCTGCTCCAGTCGGCGCATCGGTTTGGGCTTGGGCCGTACAAGCGGCGCTCGTCCAGCCCGAGGCGGCGCTGCTCTTGAGCGCTGCCACCGCGTGACGGGTAGGTGCCAAACTGGCGCCTCCCGCTGAAGCCGCGGTCGCGCTGGTAACTTTGAAAACCGCGCCCTTCGAGATAGCTGCCCGACTCGCTTTGCACG
>CAYFVF010000287.1:0-2353 GCA_964346335.1 uncultured Hyphomicrobiaceae bacterium | reverse complement strand
CTCCGGGGCGATCAAAATCTTCGGTAGAACGATAGCGCGCCGTAAGCGCCGGTCTCCTCGGCATAATCGCCGGACACGCCGCCGGAAAGCGTCGCGTCGCAGCCGCCGCAATGCCACCGCGCGAACGCGCCCAGCCTTTGGCCATCATGCTCGCGGTCGCCGAACACGGCCGCCTCCGGCCCCACGGACATCCACGCCGCCGGCCTCACGCCCAGCCTGAGCGCGGCAGAATATGCGCCGATACCCGTGGCGTACGACGCATCGGCGCTGAGCCACACGCTGCGGGACAGGTCAACCCAGGTTTCGAGGGCAACTTTCGCGCCCAGATGTTCGCCCGCCAGGGCATAATCGATTTCTGGCCCGTTAACGGCCTGTTCCTCGTGGGAAGCTCCGGCAAACAGCTTGGTGATCACCGGACCGGACGACACCTGCCAGCCGACGAGCGCCTCGGCCTGGAATATATCAGCGCGGTGCGTGAAACCTTCTGGAACCACAGCACTGGCCCTTCCCGGCTCCTCAAGCCCGTGGTACCCCGCGCCGGCAAAGAAGCGCAGGCGCAAGCCGTCGTGGTCCAGTCCGGACGGCGCGAGCGTAAACCCGCCATAGGTGAAAACCGAGCTGTCGGTCGCATCCACTCCGGCAAAGGTATCGGCGCGGCTCGCCATCCAGTTGTCGCCCGCGATGTCAGTCGTAAGCAGCGCTGATAAGTCAATGGCGCGGGCCGCGAAGCTGTTGCCGCCAGCTATCAGCGCGACGACCATGATTAGCAAAACTGTCTGGCACCGGCGCGCACCACCGTTCAGCCGAAAGCCGCCCATTAGCCCCATCTTTTTACGCTATACTGTAACCCCTACCCACGCATATTAACGCATTTCGTTAACAGCGTGTCAAACGCGCAGTGCCTGCGTAGCGACGCATTACCGCCACAACCCCTGGCCATAAACCGCCTGGGTAAGGTCTGCGCGGCGAAAACGTCTTGACGGGTAGGGCGGCGGCCCGCTTTCCATGAGAGACTATATCGGGCATCTTGGCGATTGTGCCGCCGTGTACAGTTGGCAAAACGGGACGACGCAGGGCGTATGAGTTTGAAAGTCTTGGCGCGAACGCGCTGGATAGCGAGTGCGGCGGCGTTGCTGGTGACGGCGATTGCGCTGTCCGGGTGCGGCTCCGGGCTGACGGAGTTCTCCCGTGCCACACAGGCGGCCAGCACGCACGATTACGTCGAGGTGGGCGACCCGCCGGTGCGGCTCGCCGTGAACGACACCGGGCAAGGCAAGCCCGTGGTGTTCATTCATGGTCTCGGCACCAGTAGCTACACCTGGCACCGGATCGCCCCTGCCCTCGCGACGAGCCACCGTGTCATCACCATTGACCTCAAGGGCTTTGGCGCGTCGGACAAACCGCTGGAGGGGCCGTATACCGTGCGCGCGCAGGCCGACCTTGTGCGCGAGGTCATGGCGCGCAAAGGCATCAGCGACGTTACGCTGGTCGGACACTCCTATGGCGGCGGTATCTCGCTGCTGCTCGCGCTTGACGAGGCCAACGGCATTCCGTCGCGCATCAGCCGGATGGTCCTGCTCGACAGCATTGCTTACCCGCAGGACACGCCGCTTTTCTTCGACCTGATCCAGCTCCCGGTGATCGGCGACCTGAGCGTTGAGGTCATCCCGCCGGATCTACAGATCGAACAGGCGCTGCGGCTGGCGTACGAGCAGGAAAGCGCCGTAACGCCGGAGGCGATCGCACAGTACTCCGCGCCTCTGTATACCGCTGGCGGCAAGCACGCCGTGATCGAGACGGTAAGAAACATCGTCCCGAAAGACGTCGAGACCATTGCGCGGCAATATCCGTCGATCCGGGTGCCGACGCTCATCGTGTGGTGCGACCAGGATCGCGTCGTGCCGCTGTCGCTGGGCCGCCAGCTCGCGGAAAACATGCCGCGCGCGCAGTTGCGCATCATTCGCGGATGCGGGCACGCCCCGCAGGAAGAAAAGCCGGCAGAGACGCTCAAAGTGATCAAGGCCCACCTGGATGGCCGTTTCGACGCCCAGCTTGACGCCCATACGAACTGAACCAGCGCTCACCGCCCCGGTTTCACACCGAACAACGTGGGGTGCATGATGTCGTAAATCTGTGTGCTATCCACGACGCCGCGCACCATGTGCGCGTTTTTGCCCGCCGCACGCACGAGAATACCGCCTGAGACGTCATAATAGGTCGCCCAGGCGATGGCGAATGGCCAGCTCTTGCCTCTCCGATCGGGCGCTGAAATGAACGGCGGCGTCTCAGTCCCGGCCTGCGCGTCCCAGTTCAGCCGTCCATCCGGGCCAACCTCGCTCATGCGCAGGGCGGT
>CAYFVF010000286.1:0-2385 GCA_964346335.1 uncultured Hyphomicrobiaceae bacterium | reverse complement strand
GTGCGCGCGACCTCGCCAAAGGTGCCGATATGCGGCAGGCCGGAGGGGCCGTATCCGGTTTCGAAGATCACGACATCCGGCGCGCCATCCTTCTCGAAGCGTTTGATCAGCTTGCGCGCTTCCTCGAACGGCCACGCCTTGCTCTCGCGCGCGGCTCCGGTCATTTCGGCGGCGGCTTGATCGAACGCGGGCGATTCTGACGGTGTGGACATGGCGTCTGACCTTCGGGTGCTGTCGCAATGGCGCGGGAAGTTGCGCGCAAGTTAGGCGCAGGCTGTAGTGGCGTCAATTGGCTCAGGCGCGGCGAACGCGCGCTTGATCGCGCGTGCGAAGCCGTTACAACTCGGGCATTGAACATGTGTGCCCGCGGCCGCGCGGGTGCACCGGGAGAGAAGGGATTGAAATGTCCGAAAAGCCATCTGCGTCGCAGGATGCGCCCGCCGCAGCCATTCAAGAGGCGCTGATCTTCGCAATGGTCACGATCGCCGCCGTGGATCGTGAGATTTCCGACAGCGAACTCCAGCGCATTGGGCGCATTGTCAGCCACCTGCCGGTGTTCCGGGACTTTGATCTGGATACGCTGGTCCATACCGCCGAAGCCTGTGGCGATATGCTCAGCACTGATGAGGGGCTGGATCGCGTGCTCGACAGGATCGCGGATGCCTTGCCAGCGCGTTTGCGCGAAACGGCCTATGCGCTGGCCGTGGAGATCGCGGCGGCCGACTTGTCCGTGAGCGAAGAGGAAACACGGTTTCTTGAGATGCTCGCGGATCAGCTGCATCTCGACAAGCTTAACACCGTGGCAATCGAGCGCGGTGCGCGGGCGCGGCATGTGAAGATCTGACGCGCGCCCGTCTCATCTCCCCATGCCGCTGCCGACACACCACATGGCGGGATAGCGTATAACCTTGGAGACCGATCATGGGCGATTTGAGCCAGACATCCGAAACGATCCTGCGCCTGAGCGCCTTCATCGGCATTTTCGCCGTCATGGCGCTGATCGAACTGGCCGCGCCGCGCCGCGAACTGCATCACTCGAAGCCGCGCCGCTGGCTCACCAATCTGACGATCTCGGGGATCAACGCATTCATTCTTCGCTTGATGGCGATGCTGGCGGTGCCTGTTGCGGCTGTCGCCGCAGCGGAATGGGCGCGCATTGCCGGCTGGGGCGCGTTCAACCTGCTCGGCTGGCCGTTCTGGCTGGAAATCCTGATCGCGATCATCGTGCTTGATCTGGCGATCTATGCCCAGCACGTGATTTTCCACAAGGTGCCGGTGCTCTGGCGGCTGCACCAGGTCCATCACGCCGACGTGGATTTCGACGTGTCCACGGCGCTGCGCTTCCACCCCGTCGAGATCGCGCTGTCGATGCTCATCAAGATCGCTGTCGTGCTCGCGCTGGGCGTGCCGGCGATCGCGGTCGTGCTGTTCGAGATCATCCTGAACGGCTGCGCGATGTTCAACCACGCCAACATCAACCTGCCGCGTTGGCTGGATGCCGGCTTGCGCCGCGTGCTGGTGACGCCGGACATGCACCGCGTGCACCACTCCGTGGTCCGGCGCGAGACGGATTCGAATTTCGGCTTCAACCTGTCGATCTGGGACCGCGTGTTCGGCACCTATCGCGCGCAACCCGAGGCTGGGCACGACGGCATGACGGTCGGCCTTTCGGAGTACCAGAGCGAGCAGCCAACGCGTTTCGGCTGGAGCCTGCTATTGCCGTTTCGGCGTAAGCGCAAATCAGTAAAGGCTGAGCGGGAAGTAGCGGAGCATTAGCTCTTCCAGCCGTCCGGACGCACGAAGCCGGGCAAGCGCATAGTTCAGCACGCGGACCAGACGATCATTGCCGCGCTTGACGCCGATCGCCAGCCCCTGTCCGAAATAGCGCGGCTCCATGAACCCGCCGTCGACGAGCTTGCAACACCCGCGCGAGCCTGCGCCGTTGACCCAGAACACCGTGCTCAGCCCGTCGGCGAACACCAGTTCGATGCTACCGGTACGCAGGGCCGCGCGCGCGTCGTCGACGCTGTCGAACAGGCTCAGTTCCGCACCGGGAAAGAAGGTCTTCAGATAGGCGTGATGGGCCGTGTCCCGCGCCGCGCCGACCGTGCGCCCGGACAGGGCGTCAGCCGTGATGCCACCGATGTCGGTGTCTGAGCGGGCTGTGAAGCGCGCCGGGATTTGCAGGTAAATGTCGGTGAAATCCAGCCGCTCCAGCGACTCCGGCGTGATCGCCACGGCGGCGATTTCGGCATCTGCGGCGCCGTCGTTCACGGTTTCGGCGAGGTCGTCCCATTCCAGTTCGCTGACCTGGCAGTTGACGCTCAAGACCCGGCAGATGCTGCGCGCCAGATCAACGTTCAGCCCGGTCAGAACGCCGTCCTC
>CAYFVF010000285.1:0-2390 GCA_964346335.1 uncultured Hyphomicrobiaceae bacterium | reverse complement strand
AATCTGGTGCGGTTGCCGAAGCTGCTCATGGTGCCGGCATGAGCGCGCCGGCGGGCCCTGGCGATCCCCCAGCGGCCTGCTTGATTGGCCCGCGATCCCGTTATGGGCGAGGTTGTCGCGATCAACGCTGGCCGGTCAATCTGGGCCATCCCGGCAGGCGCGCCGCGACACAGCCATCCCCCTTGCGCAAGCTGCGCACTTCTTCAACAGCCTGCTAGAGCCAAGTCTCGCCGCTGGGGCCAAGTCTCATAGCAGTATCCGCCATCGCCCATGAAATCCAGCCGCGATACTCGCTTGCCGGGCAGCCTCGGTTTGGCCTGTCGGCGCGACCTGATGGCGGCGAAAACCGATGCGCGTCCTTGGCGCGGTTAGGGCTTGCCCGGACGTGGCTTGGTATAGCAGTCTGTCGTAGGGATGAGTAGCTGAGTCACTCATGGGCGGACGGCTTCCATGACGCTCGGCAAGATTCCACGTCAAGGGCGCGTGTCCGACAAAAGGCGGTTTCCATGCAAGTTCTGATTGCTTACGCGACCACGGAAGGGCAGACGCGCAAGATCGCCGAGCAGCTCGCGGCGCATGTCGAAAAGCACGGGCATGAGGTGTCGGTTTATGACACGCGCTCAACCAAGCCGGATCTCGACCTGAACGCGTTTCAATCCATTTTCGTAGCCGGATCCGTGCATCACGGGCAGCACCAGGAATCGATCACCAGCTTTGTGATCGCCCATCGGAACGAATTGCAGGCAAAGCCGGCCGCCTTGATCTCGGTGAGCTTGTCCGTGGGAATGAACGAATTGAAAGAAGCGCAGGGCTACGTCGATGGCTTCGTCAGCGAAACCGGCTGGCAACCCGAAGATGTCCTCCTGGCGGCCGGGGCCTTGCGCTATTCCGAATATGACTACTTCAAGCAGCAGATCATCAAATTCCTGGTGATGAGCAAGGACAAGTCAGCCGAGACCACGCGGGACCACGAGTTCACGGATTGGGACGACGTGTTCAGCTTTGCTGACCGGTTCCTTGAAAAAGCCGCGGCGGCGTAAGCACGGGCTGCGTCTCATGCCAGCAATGACAAGCGACATGCCCGACGCGCGGGATGCTCACGCGCGCCGCTGAATTTGCGCGAGTTCGGACAATTGCGGGGCAAGCGGGCTGCGCTCGCGCCACACCATGCCGACGGCGCGCTTGGGCCGTGGAACGGGCAGGCGCACCACGCAGACATCGGCCGAGCGGGTCTCCGTCTCGATAGCCATCTCCGGGATCAGGGTCACGCCGATCCCCGCGCCCACCATCTGCACCAACGTGGACAGGCTGCTGCCTTCGATCAGATCGCGCTCGGCGAGCGTCGACGGATTGCAAAACGACAGCGCCTGCTCGCGGAAGCAGTGCCCCTCCTCAAGCAGCAGAAGGCGCATCTCGCGAAGCTGGTTCGCGTTTGGAACGGGCTTGCGGGCGTCCACGCTGGGCCGCACCAGAACGAATTCTTCATCGAATAGCGGCTCTTCATGCAGGCAGGGTTGCGAAACCGGCAGAGCCACGATGGCGACATCCAGCCGCCCCTCGCCGAGGTCGCGGATCAGCCGTTGCGTCACAGCCTCGCGCGGGCGGATGTCCAATTCCGGAAAAAGCACGTCCAGTTGCTTGATGAAACCGGGCAGAAAATAAGGGGCGATCGTGGGGATCACGCCGACGCGCAGTCGCCCCGTGAGCGGCCCCCGCGAGACACGCGCAAGATCGTTGAGTTCGTCAACGGCGCGCAAGATTTCCCCCACGCGCTCGGCCAGCGCTTCGCCAAGGCTGCTCAGGCGAACCTTGCGTGCGCTTCGCTCGATCAGCGGTGCGCCCATCAGCGACTCCAGCTCCTTGATCTGTAACGACAGCGCGGGCTGCGAAATCCCGCACGCCTCGGCCGCTCGCCCGAAATGGCGGTGATGCGAGAGGGCTTCGAAATAGCGCATATGTCTCATCGTGAGGCCGTTCATTAGCTCAGCTTATCATGTCAATTAGAATTTCGTAATTTCATTGATGAGCGGAAAGGTATTACACTTCGCGTCATGAACGCCATTTCAAGGTCGAGCTGAACAGCAGGCAGCTTGCAGGCGCAGCCGCGGGCCGTCGCGATCGTCGCGTTTCCACAGACTTGAATTCATGGAGAGAATGGGCATGAACGAAATAAGCATCAGAACCGGGAGCAAATGCCCCGTCATGCATGGCGGGAACACCGCGTTGGGCGTCAGCGTGATGGATTGGTGGCCGAACGCCCTCAATCTCGACATCCTGCATCAGCACGACACCAAGACCAACCCGATGGGCAAGGACTTCAGCTATCGTGAAGAGCTGAAGAAGCTGGATGTCGAAGCGCTCAAGAAAGACCTGCACGCGCTGATGACCGA
>CAYFVF010000284.1:0-2391 GCA_964346335.1 uncultured Hyphomicrobiaceae bacterium | reverse complement strand
GGCCTGCGTACCCGGCGCCTGCTCGGTCTTGCTGGCACCGGGGGGACGCGTGAACAGATGGACAAGCCTGCGGAACCCTTCCATCAGGCCGCCTGGCAGAAAGATCACGATCGCCATGAACACGAGCCCGAGCGTGAGATGCCAACCTTCGCCAACGAACAGGCTCACAACTGAAACCACGCCTTCCTGCAGCCAGCCGGGCAGGAACGAGAAGGTGTCCATCAGGATGCCCTCGTTGAAAGAGGAAAAGATGTTTTCGAAATACTTGATGATGCCCGCGCCCAGCACTGGCCCGAGAAGGGTGCCCGCGCCGCCGAGAATGGTCATCAGCACGACTTCGCCGCTCGCTGTCCACTGCATCCGCTCCGCGCCGGCGAGCGGGTCGGTGACCGCCATCAGGCCGCCCGCGAGGCCGGCATACATGCCCGAGATCACGAAGGCCGCCAGCATGTAAGGCTTCGTGTTAATGCCCACATAATTCAGCCGGCTCTGGTTCGACTTGATCGCCCTCAGCTTCATGCCGAACGGCGAGCGGAAGATGCGGATCGAAAGGTAGAAGGCGATGATCAGCATGACCGCGCAGAAGTAGAACCCCGGATATCCGCTCATCTCGATGCCGAAAAGATCGGAGACGGGCAACGCCGCGCCGTATTCGCGGCCAAACACCATCGTGTCGATGATGCGCGGATCCTGTTGGCTCAGTTGCAGGCCGGTCTCGCCGTTGGTGATCGGCGTCAGCACGGAATACGCGAGGTTATAGCTCATCTGCGCAAAGGCGAGCGTGAGGATCGCGAAATAGATGCCCGCCCGGCGCAGGCATATATAGCCAATCACCACAGCAAAAATCGCGCCGAGGAACATCGAGAAGATCACAGCGAGGATCGGGTTCATCGACAGCAGCTTGAACGACCACACGGCCGTGTAGGAGCCAACCCCGAGAAACGCGGCGTGCCCGAACGACAGATACCCGGTCAGCCCCAGCAGGATGTTGAAGCCGATCGCGAAGATGCCGTAGATCGCGAAGCGCTGGAGCAGGTCCGGATAGCCCGCGCCAAGGGGTGCAAGAAGGAACGGACCGAGCATAACGATGATCGAGAACCCGACCAGCAGAAGCCAATCGCTTCGTGTCGAATCGCTGCCAACAAACATCTTTGCCATGGCTCTTACGTCTCCATCACGCCTTTTTGGCCCATCAAGCCGCGCGGACGCACGAGCAGGATAACGACCGCGACCAGATAAAGGATGATCTGGTCGACCCCGGGCAAGATTTGTTTAACCTCATTCAGCGAGGCGAAACTCTGCAGTATGCCGAGCAGGAAGCCCGCTAGAACAGCCCCGGGCAAACTCCCCATCCCGCCGACAACCACAACCACGAAACTGATAACGAGGAAGTCCATGCCCATGTGATAATCGGGGCTCAGGATCGGCGTGTACATGAGGCCAGCTAGGCCGGCGACGACAGCGGCGATGGCGAAGACGATCGTGAAACGCCTGTCGATATTGATGCCCAGGAGCGTCACCGTTTCGCGATCGGCCATGCCCGCGCGCACGACCATCCCGAACGTGGTGTATCGCAGGAAAGCGAAGACTGCGCCGATCACAATCGCGGAAAACAGGAAGTAGATTAGCCGCCAGTAGGGATAGACGATTTCATTGCGAGCGAAGCCGAACAGTAACCCAACATCGAGCGAGGTCGCGACCGGCGTGGGCGCTGGCTGGGGAATCGGGTTCGCGCCGTAGAACATCTTGACGATTTCTTGCAAGACGATAGCGAGGCCGAACGTTACAAGAATTTGTTCGACATGCGGGCGCTTGTAAAAATGGCGGATCAGCCCTCGCTCCATCGCGAGGCCGATGAGCAGCATGACCGGAATCGCCAGAATGATGGACACCGGCACGGAATACTCGACGATGAAACGGCCAAAGTCGCCAAACCAGATTTCAGCGTAGGGTGTCTTGATCTCTACCGGCGTGCCCCATGCGGTCGTCTTGGTCGGGTCGAGGGTAACCTTCTGTGCTGCAACGATTTCGTTGAAAGTAACCGCGCAAAACGCGCCGAGCATGAAAAGCGCGCCGTGCGCGAAGTTCACCACGCCGAGGGTGCCGAATATCAGCGTCAGGCCCAACGCGATCATCGCGTAGGCGCCGCCCTTGTCGAGACCGTTCAGTAGCTGAAGGAGAAAAACGTCCATGACTTCTTCACTCTCCGCTCAAACGCGAAACGCGTCCGCCAGGGCGCCGGCCCCGCGAACGGGACCGGCGCCATATCTTGCGAGATGCGGATTATGCGCCGTCGTTGTACGGGCCAAGCTCGCCGCCAAGAAGCTCCGGATCATACGTGACCTTCTCACGCGGGGTGACCTGGAAGACCTCCAGAACGTCGAATTCCGA
>CAYFVF010000283.1:0-2407 GCA_964346335.1 uncultured Hyphomicrobiaceae bacterium | reverse complement strand
CTTCGCTCGCAATGACAAAGATGCGCCGTCCCCATCCGGGCAAACCGGGAGAAGCCCATGATCTGGCCCGCGATCCGCCGCATCCTCGCCGTGCTGTTCGCCTTCGCGCTCGCGTGCCTGACGGCGCTCGTCGTGCTGTTCGCCATCGGCGCGGACTGGGCCGCGCGCGAACTCGCCGCGCATTCCAGCGAGATCGCCGCGCCGCGCGCCCCGCCGGAAGAGGCGTTCCTGCACGGCGTCGGCTTCATCGCCTTCTTCGCCACGGTTGCGCCCACGCTGAGCCTGCTGCCCGGCCTCGTCGCCACGATCGTCGGGGAGGTGGCCAAAGTCCGGTCCGCGCTTTATTATATTCTCGCGGGCGGGCTGGCGATGATCGTTATGCCGCTGGCCTACATCGTGCAGAACGCGCCGGCGAACGCGGTGCCGTCCGCCCAATACCTGACGATTTACGCCACGGCCGGATTCGCCGCCGGGCTGGTCTACTGGCTGATCGCCGGGCGCAACGCCTGAGCCGCGCGGCTGTGGATAAACCCGGATTGCCTGAGCGCGCGTACCACAGGGCACGCATAGTCCAGAATAACAGGCAACCGATAATGGCATTCATCGCCAACAACCTGACCTATGTCGCCGTCGGCGCGGTGGCCCTCGTGCTCGTCGCGGGGCTGGTCAACATGTTTCGCGTCGGCTCCAACAACACCAGCCAGCAGTTGATGCGCTGGCGCGTGGGCCTCCAGTTACTCGCGATCATCGTCATCATGGCGGCCATCTACTTCACCAAGTGACCCGGCCGGCTGTGTGGCCAGCGCCACAGGCTGCGCCACAAATGTGACCGACTGGCCCGGGCCGTTTGACTGACACCCCCCGCCTTGCCACTGATGGACCCGAGGCTATCGCGGGGGCGAAAAAATGATACGACATGCTGCGGCGCGGATGCGCCGGTTATATTTTCCGCACTTCGTTTTTGGCGTTGCCGCACTGGTCTGGCTCGTGTCGGTCTGCGCGGCATTCGCGTAGGAGGGGGCGCGGGCGCCTGGCTGGAATTTGCCGGCCACAGTGTCGCACGTGTCGAATGGCGGGCTGTGTGAGGAGAGCCGGGGCTTGACCAGCGCGGGGGGGCAGTTAGGCTACTGTTGGTAGCAGGCCGGCAGTGGCCCGGGCCGAACAACGGATTGCGCGATGGTCGTTCTCACGAAAATCTACACCCGCACCGGCGATAGCGGCACCACCGCGCTCGGCACCGGCGAGCGCGTGCCCAAGGATCACTTGCGCATTGCCGCCTATGGCACGGTCGATGAACTGAACGCATCGCTCGGCCTCGCACTGTTATCTATCCCGGACGAACCCGCCGACATCGCGCAGACCCGCGCCGGGCTGACCCGCATCCAGAACGACCTGTTCGACCTCGGCGCGGACCTTTGCGTTCCCGACACGGGCGAAGAACTGCCCTATGAGCCGCTGCGCATGAGCGATGAGCAAGCCGTGTGGCTTGAAAGCGAGATCGACCGCATGAACGGCGAACTCTCGCCGCTCACCTCTTTCGTGCTGCCCGGCGGCACGCCCGCCGCGGCCGCGCTGCACATGTCGCGCACGATCTGCCGGCGCGCCGAGCGCCTCGTGGTGGCTCTCGCCGCCATCCCGGAGGAACATGTCAGCGACGCCGCGCTCAAATACATCAACCGGCTCTCGGATTATCTGTTTGTGGCCAGCCGCTACGTGAACGACAAGGGCGCGGGCGATGTGCTCTGGAAACCGGGCGCCAACCGGTAAACACGAACAGGAGATCGGGCGTGCCATTCATTCCGGTCTGGGACGACAACCCGGTCAAGACCATTCCTTTTCAGTTTGTCACGCTGGCGCTGATCGCCGCGAACATTGCCATCTACGTGGTTTTCCAGTCGGGGTCCGTCGCCACCGTCAACATGCAGAACATCATCGGCTACGCGCTGATCCCCGCCGAGCTCTTGAACGGCGGCTTTTTCGGCAACGCCACCTACGAGCTCTACGGCGGCCAGGCGCCCGTGCCGGAGCGGCTCACGCTCGTCAGCTACATGTTCCTGCACGGCGGCATCATGCACCTGGTCGGCAACATGGCGTTCCTGTGGGTGTTCGGCGACAACGTCGAGGACGCCATGGGCCATATCCGCTTCGCGCTGTTCTACCTGATGTGCGGCATTTTCGCAGGGCTGGCGCATACGCTGGCAGTGCCCGGCTCGCCCCAGCCACTGATCGGCGCAAGCGGCGCTGTGTCAGGTGTCATCGCGGCCTACCTGATGCTGCATCCCAGGGTGCGGCTGTGGGTGCTGGCGCTGCCGTTCATTCCGCTTCGCATCAATGCCGGCATAGCGCTCGGCATCTGGGTGCTGTTCCAGCTCTACAGCCTGTTTTTCGCCGCTGACAGCCACACCGC
>CAYFVF010000282.1:0-2428 GCA_964346335.1 uncultured Hyphomicrobiaceae bacterium | reverse complement strand
CCCGCATCCTCGAACCAGTAGACGATGTGGTCCAGCGTGTGGCCCGGCGTTTCGATGACTTTCGCGGTGGCGCCGTCGAGGCTGTAGCTATCGCCTTCGGCCAGCGCGGTGTCCACGCCGCTGATCCGGCCCTTGGCCGGCCCGGTGACAGCGCAGCCCGTCTGCGATTTGAGCGATGCCAGCCCCGCCGTATGGTCGGGATGGTTGTGCGTCATGAGGATATGGGTCAACGACCAGCCCTTCGCGGCAAGCGCCGAACGGATGGCGTCACCGTCGGGCGCGTCTATGGATGCGGTCACGCCGGCGTCCGGGTCGTGTATCAAAACGCCGAAATTGTCGGAACGGCACGGAAACTGGTAAACTTCAAGCATCGCGGTGTCCCTTTCACGCTTATCTCTCATGCCGCGAAACTAACACTCGCCGCTGTGCGTGCAATGGCGGCGCGCGGATGTGCGGCTGGTTTTTACCGGCTGCGCGGCTCAGGAGCGATCGTCAAGGGAAAGGGTGGGTGAGGCTGTCATGCGTCCAGCTTTGCAAGACCTGCTCGATTTTTACGCAAGCCCGCTGGGCCATGTCGCGCGCCACATGATCGCGCAGCGCATCCGCTCGCAGTGGGGCAATGTGCGTGGTCAGCGCGTCGTCGGGGTCGGTTACGCCACGCCTTATCTTCGCGCGCTGAAGGCCGAGGCCGAGCGTGTGATCGCGCTGATGCCGCGTCCGCAGGGCGTCATTCATTGGCCGGCCGAAGGGCGCAACTGCGCCGCCATGTTCGATGAGCCGGATCTGCCGCTGCCCGATGCGTCGGTGGATTGCCTCATGGCCGTGCATTGCCTTGAAATGAGCGACAACAGCCAGGCGATGCTGCGCGAGTTCTGGCGGGTGCTTCGCGCGGAAGGACGGCTGATGCTGGTGCTGCCCAACCGCTCCGGCTTGTGGGCGCGTGCGGACTACACGCCGATCGGCGCGGGCCATCCCTACAGCGAGCGCCAGATCACCAAAACGCTGGAGCAGGCGATGTTTTCGCCCCAGGCGAGCCTGCCCTGTGTGTTCATGCCGCCGGTGAACTGGCGCGTGCTGGTGCACGCCGCGCCTTGGTGGGAGCGCATTGGCCGGCGCGTGTGGCCGGCGATATCCGGGGTGCTGGTGATCGAGGCGCGCAAGGAGTTGCACGGCACGATCGGCCCGGCGGAGGTTCGGGTGCGCTCGCGCGGCGCGCTGCGCCCGGCCGGCGCGCTCCGCCCCGCGATGGGCCGCGCAAACATCCAGCGGAGGCCGCAAACAGCGCCGCGCGGCGGGCTATTTCCGCGTGAGCAGGAAGACGGCCTGCTCGCCGAACAGGTTCTGCCAGCTCAGTGGCAGGCCGATGCGTAGGGCGCGCCCATAAGAGTTGAGCGCCACCGGCTTTTCGATCCGCGCCCCGACCTCTTCGCACAGGCTGACGAAATCCTTGATCGTGCAGAAATGGATGTTGGGTGTGTCGTACCAGCTTTCCGGCAGGTTCTCAGTGACAGGCATCCGTCCGTTGAACAGCAACTTCAAGCGGATGCGCCAGTGCCCGAAATTCGGGAACGACACGATCGCGTGGCGGCCGATGCGCAGGAGTTGCTCCAGCACGTATTTCGGGCGGCGCGTTGCCTGTAGCGTCTGGCTCAGGATCGCGTAATCGAACGCCTGGTCCGGGTAATTCTCCAGATCCGTGTCGGCGTCGCCCTGCACCACCGAAAGGCCCTTGGCGACGCAGAAGTTCACCCCCGATTGGCTGATTTCCACGCCGCGTCCGTCCACGCCGCGCGCGGTCTCCAGCAGCTTGAGCAGGTCGCCGGTGTCGCAGCCGATATCAAGCACGCGCGCGCCCGGCCCGACCATGTCGGCGATCAGGAGGTGATCGACGCGGCTGCCGGTTCCCGGCGTGCGGACATCCATTCCCTTGCGATCCTCAAAGCCCACGGCGCTCTCCCGCCGCGTGGAGGAACCCGGAGACCGCGTCGAACAGTTCCGGCTCGTGGAGCAGGAAGGCGTCGTGTCCCTTGTCCGACTCGATCTCGACGAAGCTGACATTCGCCGCCACCGCATTCAGCGCCTGCACGATCTCGCGGCTTTCGCGCGTGGGGTAGAGCCAGTCACTGGTGAAGGACGCCACGCAGAACCGGCTTTTCGCCTTGCGCAAGGCCTGGGCGAGCGTCCCGCCGTGATCCTTCGCCAGATCGAAATAGTCCATCGCGCGGGTGATGTAGAGGTAGCTGTTGGCATCGAAGCGATCCACGAAGCTCATGCCCTGGTGGCGCAGATAGCTCTCGACCTGGAAATCCGCGTCGAAGCCGAAGGTGAAACTGTCGCGGTCCTGCAGATTGCGGCCGAATTTGCGGTGCAGCGCCTCGTCCGACAGGTAGGTGATGTGCGCGGCCATGCGCGCGACCGCCAGCCCCTT
>CAYFVF010000281.1:0-2436 GCA_964346335.1 uncultured Hyphomicrobiaceae bacterium | reverse complement strand
CCGCGCGCGCGCCAGAGCTGCCCATGGTCGGGGGGCATCAGCCCGAGGATCACCTTCGCTGTCGTCGACTTGCCGCCGCCATTCGGTCCGATCAGCGTGACAATCTCGCCGCGCGCGATGCGCAGGTCGATATCGCGGATCAGCCAGCGGCCATTGCGGCGCACGGACAGGCCGGACGCGTCCACCAGCGGCGAGCAGGGTTCGCCACGCGAAGCGGCGTCATGCTGCGGAGCGAACTTATTCGCCGCGCGTCTTGGCAAATTGAGCATTGCGGAACCTCAGCGCGCGCTGGGGATTGTCACGCCCGACGCGCTATGCTCTAGGTTATATCGTAACATTTCATGCATGCACGAAGGAGCGTTCATGTTCAAGCCGACCGCACTCACATTTGCGCTGGCCGCTTTCGCCGGTCTCGCGGGCCTGCCTGGCGCCAAGGCGGCGCCCGACATCACGGTTTCGATCAAGCCGATCCATTCGCTGGTCGCGGGCGTGACCAAGGGCGTGAGCGAGCCGTATCTGCTGATCCCCGGCAGCGCAAGCCCGCATAGCTACTCGATGAAGCCCTCAGATGCGCAGGCGCTGGAAAACGCCGACATCGTGTTCTGGATCGGCGAGGACATGGAGACCTTCATGACCGGCCCGCTCGAGGCGCTTGCCGGCGACGCGCGGGTCGTCGAACTGTCGGAAGCGCCGGGCCTGACGCTTCGGGAGGTGCGCGAAGGCGGTGACTGGGAGGGCCACGACCACGCGCATGACGGGGACCACGGCGATGGTCACAGTCACGGCGACGAGCATTCTGATGATCACGATCACGACCATGACCACGCCAGCGACACCGCCGCGAAGGATGACCAAGATCACGATCATTCCCATGGCGACGAACATTCGCACGACCATGAGCACGGCGACGAGAAGGCCAGCAAAGCCGCTTCCAAGGAAGAGCACGGGCATGACCACGATCACGGCCATGATCACGCGCACGGGGAGACGGATATGCATATCTGGCTCGACCCGGAAAATGCCAAGGCGATGGTCGCGCATGTCGTCGCCGTGCTGAGTGAAGCCGACCCGGACAATGCCGCCGCCTATGAGCAAAACGGCGCTGACATGACCGCACGTCTCGACACTCTGACAGCCGAGCTGCGCGATATCCTCGCCCCGGTGAAAGACGAGCCCTTTTTCGTCTTCCATGACGCTTATCAATACTTCGAGGCCCGCTTTGACCTGAGCGCGGCGGGCTCCATCACCATCAATCCCGCCACGCAGCCGAGCGCGCAACGGGTCGCCGAGATCAGTGAAAAAATCGGCAACGCTGGCGCAACCTGCATCTTTGCCGAGCCGCAGTTCACGCCTAAACTGATCGAGGTCGTCACGGAGGGAACCGATGCGGGTTCGGGCGTGCTTGATCCGCTTGGCGCCGAGCTTGCGGACGGGCCAGACATGTATTTCCAGCTTATGCGCCAGAACGCGCGGGCGATCGCGGACTGCCTGTCCGCGAGGAGTTGATATTGCGGCGTTGCGAGGCCGCGCATGAGCCGCGGCCTCCACGCCTTCATTATGGGATTGGCGGTCGCCCTCGCGGCCGTCAGCGCGCACGCTCAGCCGGTGCACGACCTTGCCAAGCGCGACGCGGCGCAAAAAACCATCACCGACAAGCTCGGCGCGCGGGCAACAGGCGTTTGCCCGCTGCTTGACGACGTCGCGGAGAAGGCGGGCATTCCGCCGCTGTTCTTTGCCCGGCTGATCTGGCAGGAAAGCCGCTTCCGCGCCAACGCGGTCAGTCCGAAAGGCGCGCAGGGCATCGCGCAGTTCATGCCCGGCACGGCGGACTTGCGTGGGCTAGCCGACCCGTTCGAGCCGAAACCCGCGCTGGTGGCGTCGGCGGCATTCCTTGTGGACCTGCGCGCGGAGTTCGGGAACCTCGGGCTGGCCGCGGCCGCCTACAACGCCGGGCCACAGCGGGTGCGCGACTGGCTGGCGGGCGAGCGCACGTTCCTTCCGGCGGAAACCCGCCAATATGTGGCGATCATCACCGGGCGGTTGCCGGAGGACTGGCGTCCCGGTCGCGAAGCCGCCGCCGATACCCGGCGCGAACCTCGAAACCCGGATTCCTCCGCCTGCATACGATTGGCCCAAGCGCTGGAACGCGGTGCGCCCGCGCTCGACATCGACACGGCACCGTCCGCGCCGTGGGGCGTGCAAGTCGCAGGAAACTTCTCGAAGGCCAAGACAATCGCCCAGTTCCGCCGCGTTCAGCAGCGGTTCCGCAACATTATCGGGCCGCTCAAGCCGATCATCCGGCGCGAACGCAATCTCAGCATAGGCCGACGCGCTATCTATCAGGCCCGTCTCGGCGCGCAAAGCCGGCAAGAGGCCAGAAGGCTGTGCGACCGGCTCCGCGCCGCTGGTGGCGTCTGCATCGTCCTGCGGAATTGA
>CAYFVF010000280.1:0-2440 GCA_964346335.1 uncultured Hyphomicrobiaceae bacterium | reverse complement strand
CAAACTGTCAATTGAGATAGACACAACAATTCAGTTTATACTGGCTCACGATCGCTCAACACTTTTCATTATTCTTTTGTCAGAATGCACATCCATCGGGAAATCAGCGTCAGCAACGGAGGGTATCAAGCCTGCCAACAGACTCAGTGGTGATAGTGGCGGCCGGCGCCGCCCCACTCGCTCTCGGTGATCGGGAAATCCGGGCAGATCTCGTCCTTGCGCAGATAGGCGATCGGGAGCCGCCCGCCCGAGTCCGTGCGCAGCGCGCTTTGGGCCGTCATGACATAGCCGAGCCGCTTGAAGAACGGCGCCTGATGTGTCGTGGTGCGAACCCGAACGGCGCGCACACCAGCGGCGTGGGCCTCGGTTTCGGCGTGAGAGACGAGCAGACGCCCAATCCCGGCGCGCGCAAACATCGGCCAGACGAACAGCATGTTGAGCCGTGCGCTATCCGGTGCCGTTGGTATCGGCTTCCACCCCACGGTGCCCACCAACTCTTCGCCGACGAAAGCCGCCGTCAGCCCGCTCGCGACAATAGCGTCAATATATTCCTCGCGCGCGATCGTGGCCGCGAGATTTGCGACGTCGCTCTCGCCAAGATGTTGGCCCGCGTATTCATGTGTCGCCGCTGCATGAACATACCGAATAGCCGCGACATCATCAATATTGGCCGGGCGCAGCGAAACGCCAGCCAGCAAAATCTTGTCATTACGCAAACACTGAGACATGGGAACGACTTTTACGATCCGACACTAGCCTCCAAGGGTGGCAATAAAAATGGCATAAAAAGGCCGGGTGCCAAAAAACACTCAGGTTTTTCTTGTTGAAATTTTGCGGTTCAGGCTTGACCTGCGCATTGCTCAGCGGCGGCGCGGATCGAAGTCATCAGCCGGGGCATCGCGGATAATCAGCCCGTCCTCGCCAGCCTGGCCATCGCCCCCTGCCGCGTCGCCATCGCTGTCCGAGCCAGCCCGCGCAGCGCTGCGCGCCTCGCCCGGCAACGGCTCGATCAGGTCATCGCCCGCCTCCTCCTCGCCCTGGGCCTCGGCAATCTTGGCCTTGGAATACTTTTCGGCATCGCACGAGCAGCCATTAATGAATTTCTTGCGATAGAGCCAAGCGTTTTCCAGCGAGGTATATGGCCGCCCGTCGAGCGCGACCATCTGCTCTACGTCCTCGCCAGGGTTGCGATAGACGAACAGCTCTGTTGGCGCGGCGCACCGGTCGCTGCATTGGGTCTCATCGGCGGAAAACTGGCTGGGCAGGGTCGAGAAGCTGACCGGGAAGTAATAGCCGTCGCACTGGCGCACGCACATGGTGCGATAAGTGGAAAACGGCAGATCCGATGGGGCGCGGCGCTGTTGCTGGCGATTGTCAAATCGCGGCCCGCGATCGTCAAAGAAGGAGAAAAAGCTGGGCCGCCGGGCCTCGTATTGGCGCTGATAATCCTCGCCGCAGCCATAGCGCGCCAACTCGGCGATCAACTCGTCCTGCCGGTTCCGCCCGCGCCCGGAGCGCGCCACCCGCTCGATCCGCTCGCGCAACTGGTTGACCTCGCGGCGCGCCCGCTGCACTTCGCGATCCAGCTGGACGCATTCCGGCGTCCGGCGCAGCGACCGGCCGAAGAAAAAGGTCTGCTCGTAGCAGCGCTGTCGCTCCGCCTTGTTCTCCGCCGCCTGGAACTTCCCTTCCGCCTCGCGCAGCTTCGCGCGCAACTCCGGCAACTCGCTGCGGGTCTGCTTGCCGCGCCGCCACTCCTGCACCAACCGTTGTTCGAGCTTGCGGCAGTAATCGGCACGGCGCTGGCTGCGCGATCGGCGCTGTTCCTCTTCGCGGCGGCGCTGCGTTGCCCGGTCCTCGCGCTCCCACTCGAACAGGGACTGCGCGGCGGCCGGAGTGGTGGCCACCCCCGCGCCCGGCACGAGCCAGCTCCCGGCCAACACGACGGCTGCCAGCACGATGGACAGCCCTCGCGGCGAGCGCCGGTTTACCGTGGCACCATGTTGGCGGGCCTGTCTCATCCCTGCTTGCGCGCTCGCGGTTTTCATGGCCAGAGATTATCGTTTTTCACAGCGTGTTGCGAAGAATATGTCAAGGCGGTGGTGTTTCCACATCGGCTGTCACCGCGCGGCGCTCCAGCCCGCACCACGCAGCTTGACCGCGCCGCGAAAACCTGCCACACAGCCGCCATGACGGCTTTGGCAACCACCTGCTGCATTATTATCGCGAGCTGACATAGAACGCTGGCGCGCGGCCGTCTTTTGCCTCATCACAATCTCAGACGCACCGCCCGCCAGCCGGGAGGGCGAGACGTGAGTTTGAGGCTTTACAACACCCGCACCCGCAAGAAGGAAGAGTTCCAGCCGCTCGACCCGGCGAAGGGCGTGCGCATGTATGTCTGCGGGCCGACGGTCTACGACTTCGCGCATATCGGCAACGC
>CAYFVF010000279.1:0-2450 GCA_964346335.1 uncultured Hyphomicrobiaceae bacterium | reverse complement strand
GGGCAGCAAGATTCGAACTTGCGACCCCCTGGTCCCAAACCAGGTGCGCTACCAGGCTGCGCTATGCCCCGACACTACGAGTCCCCTACGTGTATGAAGCGTGCGCCTGCGCGCGGTCAAGACCTGTTGCACCTTGCCATCCGCTGATCCGCGCCTTCAGTGCAGGCGTTCGCCGTCCGCCACGCGGCGTTCAGGCGCGATCAGCACGACATCGCCATTTACGTCGCTCAGGCCGAGCGTCAGCACTTCGGATTTGACGGGTCCGATCTGGCGTGGCGGAAAGTTCACCACCGCCAGCACCTGCCGTCCGATCAGGTCTTCCGGCGTGTAGTGCGTGGTGATCTGGGCGGAGCTTCTCTTGGTGCCGATCTCCGGGCCGAAATCAATGGTCAGCTTGTAGGCCGGCTTGCGGGCCTCGGGAAAGTCCCGGGCATCGGTTATGGTTCCGACGCGAATGTCCACCGCGAGGAAGTCGTCGAAGCTGATGGTCTTGGCGGTTTTCGCGTCGTCCATTATGCCCACTCCCGTCAGATGGTCTGGCCACCGTTCGGCGCGGGACCGGCCGGGCCTTGTGGCGGGGTCTCTGGCGCGGGCGGCGCCGGCGGCGCATCGTCGATCGGCCCACCACCCGTGCGCGGCGCGCTGGAGCGTGACCGGCGCATCGAGAACATGCCAAACAGCCGGTTTCTCATGTCGCAGAGCGTGTTGAGCCGCTCGCCGATCTGCTCCGCGCGGCGCAGGCGGCGATCAAGCGCGGCCATCGTCTGGGCCATCGCTGGGTCCTCGTCGTCCAGCCAGACCTGAAAAACCTGCGTATGCGTGGCCATCAGGCTGAGGATGCGGGGGAAATTGGCCGCGCCTTCCGCAGGAATGCCCGCGGCTTGCAGCATCCAGTATTGCGTGTTGAGCGCAGGATAGATCAGTTGAGACAACTCGCCGGGCCGCTCGCGCAGGTCCGCGGCGATGCGGCGCAGCGCCGGGCGGTACGGCAGCAGCAGCTCAAAGCGGGTCATCAGCACGTCGAACAGCCGGTCGCGCGGGCCGTCGCCCATCGTCGTCGTCGCCGTCTGCGCCAGCGTCGCGTAGTCCGTTTCGCGCCGGAACGCATCGAGGATCGCGGTTTTCGCGCCGAATTCCTTGCGCAGTTCGGCCATGGTCATGCCTGTCTTGCCAGCGATGTCAGGCAGACCGATCGAGCTCCACCCGCGCTCTTCGGCCAGCGCTAGCGCCGCCTTGATGATCTTGCTGCGGTTGGTCATGTCGTCGAGCATCGCGCGATCTCCTGAAAAAACGAGCGCGACAAACCGCGCCGCGCGGGTATTTGTCCTGTTGGACGGCAGCATAGCGCTTCGCTGCCGCGTTTCAATGTTTGATCCGGGTTTTGGGCGTGATGTCGCGGTGTAATCAGCTCAACTGGCGGCGCAAACCAAGCTGTGCGACGAGGCGCTCTAGCGGCGCGTCGAGAACGCCGGCTTCGCGCAGATGGCGCACGGTGTTGGCGATATAGTCGATGTTGGGCCCGGAACGGCCATGACTGCGGCGCACGAGGTGGACCTGGCGCTCTAGCGGCAGATCGCCGGCATATTGCGGATGGGCGGTATCGACCATGAAGCACAGCGCGCGCACGCGCGGGCGCTCTGGCAAGTCCAGCTCAACATGCCCGGCTGTCTCGCGGTAGACGAGCGTCACCTGCTCTCGCGCCCGCAGGTAGGCGCGCACGGCCCGCGCCTGGTCCGGCGCAACACGATAGGCCATCCCGTCACAGGCGCCCCCCGGCTCCAGCCCCAATACCAGCCCCGGCCGCCGCGGTGTGCCCCGATGCACGACGGAATAAACGCACAGACGCCTGCGCGCCCCGATGATCCGCGCGGGGACCGCCTGCTCAAAGACGAAGCCGGGCCGCCACATCAGCGAGCCGTAGCCGAACACCCACAGACCGGAGGCAGGCTCGGGCGCTTCGGCCATCATCACGCGGTCTTTTTTGCAGCGGTCGCGGGCGGTTCGGTGTGCGCGCCGTGCCGGCCGAAGTCAGGCGCGGGCGTGTCCTGACCGGATTCGATGACCGAGCGGCGCACCGCGCGCGTGCGGGTGAACAGGTCTTCGAGCGCCTCGCCGTCGCCCCAACGAATGGCTCGCTGCAAGCTGGCGAGGTCTTCGGTGAAGCGCCCGAGCATCTCCAGCACCGCCTCGCGGTTGTTCATGAAGATGTCGCGCCACATCACCGGGTCGGAGGCTGCGATGCGCGTGAAGTCGCGGAAACCGGAGGCGGAGAACTTGATGACCTCCTTCTCCGTCACCGTCTCCAGGTCAGACGCCGTGCCAACGATATTGTAGGCGATCAGGTGCGGTAGGTGGCTGGTGATGGCGAGCACAAGGTCGTGGTGTCCCGGCGTCATGATCTCGACTTCGCTGCCGACGGCTTCCCAAAACCCCTTGAGGCGGGCAAGCGC
>CAYFVF010000278.1:0-2454 GCA_964346335.1 uncultured Hyphomicrobiaceae bacterium | reverse complement strand
TCGCGGCTCGGTGAAGCGAATGACTGCGTCGATGCACTAGCGCGTTGGCCAAACGGCCGAAACGCCGTTGTCGCGAGGTCACTCCAGCGCGCTGACGCTGATGCTGCGCCACTGACGGGCGGCCGCTTCGGCCTGCTCACGTTGGTCCGGATCGAGACGCGCCACGAAGACATCGAGGCGGGTGTCGCTGATTCCGCGCTCGCGCGCCAGCAGATGCCATTTCGCCGCCTCCACCGGGTCCGCCTTGACCTCGACTCCATAGGCCAGAACGCGCGCAAGCCGGTTCTGCGCGACGGGATTGCCGTTTTCGGCCGACGCCTTGAGCATCGCGAGGCCCTTATCATGGTTCTTCGCCACCCCGCGGCCCTGGATCAGCATGATGGCATAATCGAGCTGGGCATCGGCAAGACCATTCTCGGCGGCCTTGCCAGTCCACAGCGCCGATTTCTGGACATCCAGCTCCACGCCCTCGCCGGCGGCATAGAGCGCGCCGAGATCGTATTGCGCTTCGGCAACGCCTTTTTCCGCCGCTTGATGAAAGAACTGAGCCGCACGCTCAAGATCGAAACTCACGCCCTTGCCCCGCACATGCAGCAGCCCGAGGTTGTAAGCGGCCTCGCCGTGGCCTTGCTCAGCGGCGAGTTCCAACAGGCCAGTCGCTTGGGCCATGTTGGCGCTGATGCCGTCGCCGTTCAGGCGCATCATGCCGAGCGCAAACTGTGCGTCTTCATCTCCGCGCTCGACGCCGGTTGCGTACCACTCCGCGGCTTTGCGCTTATCCTGCTGCACGCCGAGCCCCTGACTGTAGATGCGCGCGATCAGCGTCGGCGCCTGCGGCTCACCGCGCGCCGAGGCCTCCTTGGCCAGCTTGAGGGCTTCCTTGTAGCGACCGTCGAAAAATGCGGCATAGGCTGGATCGTCGCTTGCCTGCAGCGGTGTGAGGGACGCGAGCGCAATGCTCGCCAACGCCGCCGCGAGCCCCGCGCGCCATCTTGTGATCGTCATGCGGTCCCCGCTATCTCTTTCCAAGCTCCGTCGTCATACGGTGCAGGCGTTCGAGCGCGGCGTCTGGATCATCCGCGTTCCAGATCAAGGTGGAGACGCCGATGAAGTCCGCGCCGGCCCCAATCAGCGCCGCCGCCTCGTCCCAGCCGCCGTGATGCCAGCCCACGACCGGCGGTTCGCATACTTCTTGCCACCATGCGACCAGTTCGTTTATTTCGCCGGCGCTGTCCTCGCCCGGCTCAGCGCCGAAGGCGACGTAATCCGCGCCAAGCTCTGCAAGCACCAGCGCATCGTGCCGTGATGCGCCGCAGCCCGCGCCGACCATCGCATTCACGCCAAGCAATTTGCGGGCAGACTGGTAACGCGCTTCGTTGGCAGGAATATGGACGCCATCAGCGCCGACGGAGCGGGCAAGCTCGGGCGCATCGGTCACGAGCAGTGGGACGCCGCGTCCATGCGCCGACGCAATTAAAGTCTGCGCAATGCTCGCATCTGGTACGCCGCCATCAGTATACAGCCGGACCGCCGCCACTGCCCCGGTGTCGAGCAGCCGGCCCAGCCGCTCGGTATCCGCGTGAGCCGGCGCTGCGAGATAGATCTGGCAGCGCGCCTCGTGGCCGGGATCTGCCATCCGCGCCTTCCTTGCAGCCGTGTCGCGAAATCAGCCGGCCAATCAGCCGGCCAATCAGCCAGCCAATCAGCCAGCCTTGGCCAGTGCGATTGCGACGTCGGCCATGCGGTTGGAGAAGCCCCACTCGTTATCGTACCAGGACAGGACGCGCACCAGACGGCCGTCGACAATCTGTGTCTGCGTCAGATCGAAGGTCGAGGAATGCGGCGTGTGGTTAAAGTCGATGGACACGAGCGGCTCGTCCGAGACGGCCAGCACCCCGGCGAGTTCCTGTTCGGCGGCGCGCCTCATCGCGGTGTTCACTTCCTCCACGGTCGTCTCGCGGGTGGGGATGAATTTGAGGTCGATCATCGACACGTTCGGCGTCGGTACGCGGATTGCAGTGCCGTCGAGCTTGCCAGCCAGTTCCGGCAATACGATCCCAACGGCGCGGGCCGCGCCTGTCGTGGTCGGGATCATCGACACCCCCGCGGCGCGTGCGCGGTGCATGTCCCTGTGCGGCGCATCGAGGATTCGCTGGTCGCTCGTGTAGGCATGGACGGTTGTCATGAAGCCTTGCGACAGGCCGCATAGCTCGTGGACGACCTTGGCAACCGGCGCGAGGCAGTTGGTTGTGCACGACGCGTTCGACACCACTTTGTGGCCCGCGTTCAGCGTCTCGTGGTTCACGCCGTAGACCACGGTGATGTCGGCATCTTTCGACGGGGCGGAGATCAGCACCTTTTTCGCGCCTGCCTCCAGGTGCGCCGCCGCCTTGGCGCGATCCGTGAACAGGCCCGTGCACTCCAGCGTGACATCCACATCCATCTCGCCCCACG
>CAYFVF010000277.1:0-2455 GCA_964346335.1 uncultured Hyphomicrobiaceae bacterium | reverse complement strand
GCTATATCCTCGTGGGCAAGAACAAGTTCGAGAGCCTGCCAGAGGACGTTCAGGCCGCGCTGCAGGAAGCGGCGCTCGAGACGCAGGAATACGTCTATGAGACAGCGGCTCGGCTGGAAGAAGAACTCCTGAAAGAGATCGCCGAGGAGGTCGAGGTGAACGAGGCCGACAAGCAGGCGTTCATCGACGCTTCTCAGCCGATCTACGATGAGTTCGCCGAGACCGTCGACGGCGGCGACGAGCTGGTCAAGCGGGTGATGAGCCTCGCTCCGTCCAACTAACCTCTGTAACATCATCAGCGCCTCGCCCATTCCGTGGCGGGGCGTTTGCCTGTCGCGCGCAGCGGATGTGCCGCTGGACGCACGCTCCTGAGCGAGGTTGACACGACATGCGTCAGGCCGCCCGCACGCTTGCGTATATTCTGGAATGGTTCCTCATCATCCAGATGTTCGCGCTGTCGATCATCGTGATCTATGCGGTGATCTCGCGGAAGATGGGCGCGTCACTGAGCTGGTATGACGAGATCGCAGCTATTCAACTCGCCTGGATCACATACTACGGCGCGGCTCTCGCCGCCCTGCGCCGCCGGCATATCGGCTTTGACGGCGTGCTGCTCGCGATGCCGATCCCTGTTCGCCGCGTGATGGTGATCCTCAGCGAAGTTCTGGTTATCGGCTTCTTCGCACTGCTGACATGGTCGGGCTGGGAAGTCGTGCAGGTGCTGGAGGGCATGTCGCTCATCAGCCTGACCTGGGTGCCGGTGCAGCTGACGCAGTCGGTCATCCCGATCGGCGGAGCCCTGTTCATTATCTGTAGCCTGTTGAGCTTCCTGGACTACTACAAGCTGACCATGGCCGGCGTGTCGTTCGAGCAACCCGAGATCGTCGAGGAGAAGTCGGCGTGATCGTCCTGTTCATCTTCCTCGCGCTCGTCTTCATGATCTTCATTAACGTGCCGATTGCCGTGGCGCTGGCGATCTCAGGGGTGATCGGCATTGTCGCAGCCGAAGGCACGAGCGCTCTGGTGACTATCGCGCTCGACATGTACAACGGCGCGACCAAGTTCTCGCTGATCGCGATCCCGATGTTCGTGCTGGCCGGCGCGATCATGAACGCCGCCGGTATCACGCAGCGGCTGATCGATTTCGTCTCGGCGCTGATCGGCTTCGTTCGCGGCGGTCTGGCGATGGTGAATGTCGGCGTGTCGCTCTTTTTCGCGGAGATTTCCGGCTCCGCCGTCGCGGACGTCGCCGCGTTGGGGTCAGTGATGATCCCGCAGATGAAAAAGCGCGGCTACAGCGCGCCCTTTGCGGCGGCGCTCACCTCGTCCTCCGCGTCGCTGGCGATCATTATCCCGCCGTCCATCCCGATGATCCTTTACGCGGTGTCCGCGCAGACCTCGATCGAACAGCTTTTCGTCGCCGGACTGGTGCCGGGGGTCATTGGCGCTATCGGCCTGATGGCGCTGTGCTGGTATTTCGCGCGGCGCTATAATCTCCCGGTCGAGGCGGCGTTTGACTGGCCGCGCCTGCGCCAGACCTTCCTTGCCGCGCTGCCGACCTTCGCCTTGCCGGTCATCATCCTCGGCGGCATCTTCGGCGGCTTCGTCACCGCGACGGAGGCCGGCGGGCTGGCCGTGGCCGCGGCGATCGTCATCGGCTTCTGGTACCGGGAGACGGATTTCAAGCAGCTTCGTCTCGCCATGCTGGACGGCGCGATGCAGACGGCCGTCGTAATGGTGCTGGTGGCGGCGTCCGTGCTGATGGGCGGCTTCCTGACCCGTGCGCAGATCCCGCAGGACCTGGCCGCGGCGCTGCTCAACCTGACGGAGAACAAGTTCGTGATCCTCGCGATCCTGAACGTGTTCTTTCTGGTGATCGGTTTCTTCCTCCATTCCGCCGCGGCGATTATCCTCGTGGTGCCTATTGTTGTGCCTCTGATCACGCAAGTCGGCATTGACCCGGTGCATTTTGGGCTGGTGGTCACGCTCAATCTGGCAATCGGCCAGCAGACGCCCCCGGTCGCGAGCGTGCTGATAACGGCATGTTCGATCGCGCGGGCCAATGTGTGGGATGTCAGCAAGATCAATATCTACTTCATCGGGGTGCTCTTGTTTGTGCTACTCTTGTGCACCTACGTGCCGGTTGTGCCGCTGTTCCTCGTCGAACTGCTTTACCGCTAGGGGCGATACATGAGCGAAACCGACGAACTGCTTTATGAGGTGCGTGACGGGATCGGCTGGGTCACCTTCAACCGGCCTGAAGCGCGCAATGCCTTCACTTTCGCCATGTACGATCGGCTGCAGGAAATCTGCGCGAATGCAGAGCCGGGCGGCGAAGTGCGCGTGCTGGTGATGCGCGGCGCGGGCGGCAAGGCGTTCGGCGCGGGCACGGATATGAGCCAGTTCCGCGCGTTCTCCAAGCCGGAGGATGCCTGGGCCTACGAGGACCGGATGG
>CAYFVF010000276.1:0-2462 GCA_964346335.1 uncultured Hyphomicrobiaceae bacterium | reverse complement strand
GCGATGTTGTTGATCAGCTCCTGGATGAGCACGGTCTTGCCGACGCCCGCGCCGCCGAACAGGCCAATCTTGCCGCCCTTTGCGTACGGCGCGATCAGGTCCACAACCTTGATGCCCGTGATCAGGACCTCGGTCTCGGTCGACTGATCGACGAAATCCGGCGCGGAGGCGTGGATCGGCTTTCTCTCGTCATAGCTGATGTCGCCGGCCTCATCGATGGGCTGGCCGATCACGTTCATGATGCGTCCGAGCGTGCCCTCGCCGACGGGCACGGCAATCGCCTGGCCGGTGTCAACCACCTCCTGGCCGCGCACGAGCCCCTCGGTCGCGTCCATAGCGATGCAGCGCACGGTGTTCTCGCCCAGATGCTGCGACACTTCCAGCACCAGCCTGTTGCCGTGGTTGTCGGCTTCCAGCGCGCTCATGATTTCCGGCAGCTTTTCATCGAACTGCACGTCGACGACGGCGCCCGTCACCTGGCGAATGCGGCCGATATTCTTTTCGCTTGCCATTGTCGCAATGTCCTCGTTGCCTTTATCCGGAAATCGCTTCCGCACCGGAGACGATTTCGATCAATTCCTTGGTGATCTGATCCTGCCGCAGCCGGTTATAGGTCAGCGTCAGCTTGTCGATCAGTTCGCCGGCGTTGCGGGTCGCGTTATCCATCGCGGTCATGCGCGCGCCCTGCTCACCGGCCGCGTTTTCCAGCAGCGCGCGGAAAATCTGGGTGGCGATATTGCGTGGCAAGAGATCGCGCAGAATGTCCTCTTCGTCCGGCTCGAAGATGTAATCCGCGTGGGGGCCGCTGCTTTCGCCAGCTTCTTCCTCTTCCGGCAGGCTGGCCGGGATGAGCTGCATCGCCTTTGGCTTTTGCGTCAGCGTATTGACGAATTCCGCGAATACCAGCGTGCAGACATCGAACTCGCCATTGTCGAACATACCAAGCACGCGCTTGGCCACGTCATGGGCATCGTCGAAGCCCACGCGCTTCACGCTTTTCATCTCGATGACGTCGACAATCCGCTGGGCCTGGTCGCGCTTCAACGCTTCATAGCCCTTGGTGCCGACACACAAGAACCTCACGTCCTTGCCCTCGGAGATCAGCGGACGCGCGATTTCACGCGCCTTCTTGGCGATGTTGGCGTTGAACGCCCCGCAAAGCCCCCGGTCGGCGGTGGCGACGATGATCAGGTGAACATCGTCCTGGCCAGTACCAACCAAAAGCGGCGAGGCGGTTTCCTTGTTTGGCACGCGCGCGTTCAGGTTGGCCAGCACCTCGTCCATTTTCTCGGCATAGGGCCGCGCCGCCGCCGCGGCTTCCTGCGCTTTACGCAGCTTCGCCGCCGCCACCATCTGCATGGCTTTCGTGATCTTCTGCGTCGCCTTGACGCTTGAGATCCGATTGCGCATGTCCTTCAGGCTGGCCATGTCGTCTCCCGATGCTGGGTTGAGCCCTGGGTGCTGGGGCGGCTGTCCTTAAGCCGAGAAGTGGTCCGCGAATTTCTCGATCGCGCTGCGCATCCTGCCTTCCAGCTCGTCGCTCAGCTTCCCTTCGGAGCGGATCTTGTCGAGGACATCGCCGTGCTGCTCGCGCATGTGGCGCAACAGCTCTTCCTCGAAACGCCCGATCGCGGAGACCGGCAAATCATCCAGGAACCCACGCGTGCCGGCGAAAATCACCACCACCTGCTCTTCCACCTGGAGCGGGGAGAATTCCGGCTGCTTGAGCAGTTCGGTCAGCCGCTCGCCGCGCGCCAGCAGCCTCTGGGTCGCCGCATCAAGGTCGGAGCCGAACTGCGCGAAGGCCGCCATTTCGCGGTACTGCGCCAACTCGTTCTTGATCGCCCCGGCGACCTGTTTCATCGCCTTGATCTGCGCCGAGGAGCCGACGCGCGAGACCGACAGACCAACGTTCACAGCCGGACGGATACCCTGATAGAACAGGTCTGTTTCGAGGAAAATCTGCCCGTCGGTAATCGAAATCACGTTGGTCGGAATATAGGCGGACACGTCGTTGGCTTGCGTCTCCACGATCGGCAGCGCGGTCAGCGAACCGGCGCCGTGGTCCTCGTTCAGCTTCGCTGAGCGCTCGAGAAGGCGGCTGTGAAGGTAGAACACGTCGCCCGGATATGCCTCGCGCCCCGGCGGACGGCGCAGCAGCAGCGACATCTGGCGATAAGCGGTAGCCTGCTTGGACAGGTCATCATAGACGATCAGCGCGTGCATGCCATTGTCACGGAAATATTCGCCCATCGCGCAGCCTGCATAAGGGGCGAGATACTGCATCGGCGCGGGCTCCGACGCGGTGGCGGCAACGATGACGGAATATTCCAGCGCGCCGCGCTCCTCCAGGTTCTTGACGAGCTGCGCGACCGTCGAGCGCTTCTGACCCACCGCGACGTAGACGCAGTAGAGCTTCTTGCTCTCGTCGTCGCTCTTGTTGATCTCGTGCTGGTTGAGGA
>CAYFVF010000275.1:0-2468 GCA_964346335.1 uncultured Hyphomicrobiaceae bacterium | reverse complement strand
AGCAATATGCAGGGCTCGACGTCCCAGTTGAAGCTCGCGGCGGCGCTGGCGACGATCCTGCTCGTGCTGGTGATGATCTTCTACTGGTTATTCAACAGGATGGTGGGCGTGGAGCGCCTGAAGTTCGGTTAAGTCAGGCAGACGCCTCGGGCGCAACCAAAAGCAAGGGACGCGGAAATTCATGGCACTTCCTCCGTATGCGAGTCGGCTGGAACGCGCTTGGTACTATTCGTACCACGTAATTTGCGCCTTGATTTTCCTGTTCCTGATCTTCCCGATTATCGTGATTCTGCCGTTATCGTTTAATGCGGAGCCTTACTTCACGTTCACCAAGGAGATGCTGAGCTTCGACCCAGCAGGCTATTCGCTGCGCTGGTACCAGGATCTGCTGGGCAGCGAGGAATGGATGAACTCGATCCGCAATTCCTTCTTCATCTCGATCATGTCGACGATCATCGCAACGACGCTCGGCACCCTTGCTGCGCTGGGCCTCAGCCGACGGCAAATGCCCGCGCGCGGCTTCATCACGGCAGTTTTAATCTCGCCGATGATCGTGCCGCTTATCATCACAGCTGCGGCGCTATTCAGCTTTTACGCCCGGATCGATCTGTCGCAGACCTTCTTCTCGATCATCATGGCGCACGTCGTGCTGGGAACGCCCTTCGTGGTCATTACCGTGACGGCGGCGCTCGCCAGCTTCGACGAGCAGCTGATCCGCGCCTCTTCCAGCCTCGGTGCCAACCAGACCACGACGTTTTTCAAGGTCATCCTGCCGCTTGTTCTGCCAGGTGTGATTTCCGGCGCATTGTTCGCCTTCGTAACATCGCTGGACGAGGTGGTTGTCGTGCTGTTCCTGGCCGGGCCGGAGCAAACGCCGATGACCGTGCGCATGTTCTCAGGCTTGCGCGAGGAGATCAGCCCGACGATTCTGGCGATCGCAACCATCCTCGTGGGCATATCGGTCGTGCTGCTATCGACGCTGGAGTTGATCCGACGCCGCGGCGAACGCTTGCGCGGCCTGAGCCCGGGTTAGCTCCGGTACCGCCCGGAAACAAAACCTCGGCGAAATCCGACACGGCCCGGAGCCTCGCTGGGTGTGTCCAACCCGTGAAGCGAACGTCGCGCAAGCTCACACGGCGAGCAAACGGGAGGTCCACCCTCACTGTCGTGTCATTGCGAGATGAGGCAGTAGCACCCGTCCGCGCCCGGTGCCGGCCGAGCGCCTACGCGCAGCGCCCGCATCACTCAAGCGTTTGCGTCAGCGCGCGCCGTCATCTAACCTTTAAAGCTGCGCGATGTTTTTTCCGAAGGCAACCCAAAGATGTCGGCAAAACCCGTGTTCCAGTGGGACGATCCCTTCCTGATCGAAGAGCAGCTTTCCGAAGACGAGCGGCTTGTGCGTGACACCGCGCACGATTACGCGCAGGAAAAGCTGATGCCACGCGTGCTGTCGGCCTTCAGCGAAGAGCGCTTCGACCGCGAAATCATGAACGAGCTGGGCGAGCTTGGCCTCCTCGGCGCCACCCTGCCCGAAGAGCACGGCGGGTCCGGCGTCAACCAGGTAAGCTATGGCCTCGCCTCGCGCGAGGTCGAGCGGGTCGACTCCGGTTACCGCTCGGCCATGAGCGTGCAAACCTCGCTCGTGATGTTTCCGATCCACGCCTACGGTTCCGAGGCCCAGTGCGAGACGTACCTGCCGCGACTGGCAACGGGCGAATGGGTCGGCTGCTTCGGCCTTACCGAGCCGGACTACGGCTCTGATGCTGGCAGCTTGGCCACCCGCGCTGAAAAAGTGGAGGGCGGCTACCTGGTGACTGGCGCCAAGACCTGGATCACCAACTCGCCGATCGCCGACATCCTCGTGGTCTGGGCCAAACTCGACGGCGTTATTCGCGGCTTCATCCTGGAGCGCGGCATGGACGGCCTGAGCACCCCGACCATCGAGGGCAAGCTCAGCCTGCGCACGTCGGTCACCGGCGAGATCGTGATGGATGGCGTTTTCGTGCCGGAAGCCAACCTGCTCCCCAACGTTCAGGGCCTGAAAGGTCCGTTCAGCTGCCTGAACAAGGCGCGCTTCGGCATCGCGTGGGGCGTGCTTGGCGCGGCCGAATTCTGCTGGCACGCCGCGCGGAATTACACGCTGGAGCGCACGCAGTTTGGCCGCCCGATCGCCGCGAACCAGCTCATCCAGAAAAAACTCGCCGACATGCAGACGGAAATCTCGCTGGCGCTACAAGGCTGCTTGCGCGCGTCGCGCATGTTCGACGAAGGCACCTGCGCGCCAGAGACCATTTCGCTGCTGAAGCGCAATTCCTGCGGCAAGGCCCTCGACGTCGCGCGCCAAGCTCGCGACATGCACGGCGGCAACGGCATCAGCGAGGAATATCACGTCATGCGCCACATGGTGAACCTGGAGACGGTCAACACCTACGAGGGCACGCATGATATTCACGCGCTCATCCTCGGGC
>CAYFVF010000274.1:0-2495 GCA_964346335.1 uncultured Hyphomicrobiaceae bacterium | reverse complement strand
GGCGCGGGCAAGAGCCACCTCGTCAATGTCTGGCGCGAGCGCAGCGGCGCGTGGGTGGTGCCGGCGAGCGCGGTGGACGAGGCCATGGTGGATGGCGCAGGCGGCGCGCACCTGGCGGTGGAGGATGTGGACCGGTATTTGAGCGATGAACGCGCGTTGTTTCACCTGCTCAACCTGTCGCGTGAGCGCGGGTTCGATATCCTGCTGACCGCGCGCAGCCTGCCGGGCGCATGGCCCGTTGGGTTAAGCGATTTGCGCTCGCGCCTGCGCTCGCTTCCGTTTGCCCAGATCGGCGCGCCGGACGACGCGCTGCTGCGCGCGGTGCTGGTGAAGCTGTTCGACGACCGCCAGCTTTCCGCGCCGCCGGCGGTGATCGACTTTTTGCTGCGGCGCATGGAGCGCTCGGTTGGCGCGGCCGCGGAGCTCGTGGCGAGGATGGACAAGGCGGCGCTTGCCGAGCGCCGTCGCATCACGGCGCGGTTTGCCGCGCGGTTCTTGTCGGCTGGCGGCAGGCCGGACGGGGCGTAAAGTGTAACCCGTGAGAGTTTTGGAGCCCGGAGAATGACGGTCGCAGAGAAGTTCACGAGTGATGATGCGCGGATACCCCAAGCCTATCGCGGCTATGGCCGGTATTATAACCGCGAGCTGTCGTGGCTTCAGTTCAACCGACGGGTGATGGAGGAGGCGGCCAACCCGAACCACCCGCTGCTGGAGCGGCTGCGCTTTCTGGCGATTTCAGCGGCAAACCTCGACGAGTTTTATATTGTCCGTGTTGCGGGGTTGCGCGAGCATATTGCCGAAGGCATCGCCACTGTCAGCCAGGACGGTCTCACCGCGAAAGAGCAACTGTCCGGGATCAACGCGCTGGTCGCGGACATATCTCGGGCGCAGCACGAGCAGTGGGAGACGCTGCGCGATGCGCTCGACGAGCAGGGCATTCACGTGCTGGACCCGCGCGACATCACCGATGATGACCGCGCATGGCTGGAGGACTTTTTTCACAACCAGGTCTTCCAGACCCTCACCCCGATCGCGGTCGACCCGGCGCATCCGTTCCCGTTCATCCCGAATTTCGGATTCACGCTGGGGCTGGAACTGACTTCGCGCACCGAGGTGCCCGACATTCCTCAGCCGGAGACGATGTATGCGCTGATCCCCATGCCCATGGGTCTGCAGCGTTTCATTCGTCTGCCAGCGCGTGAGAATGACACGGTGCCCAACGGACGCCAGCGCGTGCGCTTCATCCGCTCGGAGACGCTGGTGTCGCTGTTCGTGGACCAGCTATTTCCCGATCACATCGTCGAAAGCCAGGGCGCGTTCCGGGTGCTGCGCGACAGCGACATCGAGGTGCAGGAAAAGGCCGAAGACCTTGTCCGGCTGTTCGAGACGGCGCTGAAGAAACGCCGGCTTGGCTCAGTGATCCGGCTGGGTATCGAAGCAGCCATGCCGCAAGCGTTCCGCGATCTGGTGATCAATGCGCTTGAGGTCGATGACAGCCAGGTCTTCACGCACAGGGGTTTGCTCGGGCTGGCCGACGCCAAGGAAATGATCGTCGATGATCGTCCGGACCTGATGTTCGAGCCTTTCACGATCCGTTTTCCCGAGCGCATCCGCGATTATGGCGGCGACTGCCTCGCGGCGATCAAGGCCAAGGATATTGTCGTCCATCACCCGTATGAATCGTTCGATGTGGTCTCGCAGTTCCTCAAGCAGGCCGCCGCCGACCCGGACGTGATGGCGATCAAGTGGACGCTGTACCGGACCTCGAAGCAATCGCCGATCGTCGAGGCGCTTATCGCCGCGGCGGAAGCGGAAAAGGAGGTGACGGCGGTTATCGAGATCAAGGCGCGTTTCGACGAGAAGGCCAATATCGGCTGGGCGAAAGACCTGGAGAGCGCGGGTGTGCGCGTCGTGTTCGGCTTTCTGGAACTCAAGACCCACGCCAAGCTGGGCCAGGTGGTGCGCCGCGAGCCCGGCGGTATGCGCACCTATTGCCATATCGGCACGGGCAATTATCACCCTGTGACGGCGAAGATTTACACCGATCTGTCGTTCTTTACCGCCGACCCGGCGATCGGGCGTGATGCATCGCGGATCTTCAACTACGTCACCGGCTATGCCAAGCCGCGCAATCTGGAGCACATGGCAGCCTCGCCGGACGGCATCAAGGATCGCATTCTTGAGCATATCGCCGAGGAAGCTGACCACGCGCGCGCCGGGCGTCCCGCGGGCATCTGGATGAAGATGAACGCGCTCGTTGATACCGATTTGATCGACGCACTGTATGCCGCGAGCAGTGACGGCGTGCCGATCGAGCTTGTCGTGCGCGGAATCTGCTGCTTGCGCCCGCAGGTACCCGGCCTATCGGAGAATATCCGCGTCAAGAGCATCGTCGGCCGGTTCCTGGAACATTCGCGCATCTTCTGCTTCGGGGACGGTCATGGCTTGCCCTCGACCAAGGCGCGCGTCTATATCAGTTCAGCGGACATGATGCC
>CAYFVF010000273.1:0-2507 GCA_964346335.1 uncultured Hyphomicrobiaceae bacterium | reverse complement strand
GCTTGTCGGGTTGTCTGATCGCCGGCCCGCCCGTCTCTTTCCAGGTAATCTCGAAACGCACGCCAAACGGCGTATCGTTGAATGCCCAGTCGATCGACAGCCTGGCCCGCGCGTTTGAAAGCGCTCCGTATTTCACGGCATTCGTTGCGAGTTCGTGGAGGGCCATGCCCAAAACCTGAACCGCGCCGGGTTTGAGCTTCACCTCCGGCCCCAGTAGCTCGATACGCTCGCTGGACATGCCCAGGAACGGATCGAGCTGCGTGACGATCAACTCGCGTAGATCGACATGCTGCCACGCGCTCTTTACCAGCAGGTCATTGCTTGCTGCCAACGCGCGCAGGCGCTCACTGAGTTGTTCGGCGAATTGGCGCGGCGTCCAGCCATCAACCGTCTGCCACACGAAAGCCTGCACGAGGGCCGGCAGGTTTTTCGAACGATGATTAAGCTCGCCCATCAGCAGCTGGACACGTTCTTCGTTGGCCTTGCGCCCGGTAATATCCGAGACAATGCCCGCCATGCGAACGGGTATTCCGTTGTTATCATACCGTGTTCAGCCGAAGACGCTGATCCAGTGGATGCTGTCATCCGGCCATCGCACCCGCGCTTCAAACGACAAGATCCCTGTCTCGCGCGCACGCTTCAGCGCTTGGTCGAAAACCTGTCTATCCTCTTCGAACATGTGCCGCTTGGCGATAGCCACGCCCCATTCGCTCTGCGCGGTGTCGTAGCCAAACATCTGGTCGTGCCGCAGGGAGCGACCGGACGTGTCGGTGGTGAGGTCGAGTTTCCAGATGCCAAGGTCGGCACCGTCGATCGCGAGTTGGAGCCGCGCTTCGCTCTTGCGCAAGGCCCGTTCCGTCTGCTTGCTATCGGTCACGTCAACACTCGTGGCTACGAAACGATCAGGACGGCCTTCGGGGTCGTACAGAATGCGGCCTACGCCCTCGAGATGGCGAACTTGGCCGTCAATGCGCCGGATGCGAACCGCACAGCAGTGCAGTGACGCGCGCTCTGCGCAGGCTTGAGCAAAGCCGTGTTGGAATTCAACATCATCTTCGGGCATGAGCCGGTCCATCCAATCACAGAACCGGCCTTCGAAGGCACTGGGCGCGAGGCCGAAAATCTGCGACTGGCGCTCATTCCAGACCCCGCTGTCCGTTCGTATGAACCAGTCGATAATCCCGATACCGTCCGCTTTCACCGCCAGGTCCAGACGGTCCCTGGCCTCTCGCACGGCCTGTTCAGCGTGCTTGAGGTCGGTGACGTCGATGTTGAGACCGCCAAACGATACGGCGCGGCCCGCTCCATTGCGCTTGATCCAGGCCCGATCCTCGATCCAGCGTTCGCCCAGCCGCAGGTGGTGAATGCGGAAGATCTGCTCCCAGTTGTCGAACGCACCGGCATGGGCTGATTTGCGCGCGTCCAGAATGTGCGGCAGGTCATCCTGGTGCATGCTGGTTGACCACTTTTTCCGGTCGCTCCCCCCCTGGGGAAAAGCCATAAAGCTCGCGGTAGCTCTCGTCGAAATGGAATGTTTCCGTTGGCTCAAGTTTGACTTCCCGGAAACCCGCCTTTGCACTCTTGAGCGCAAACCTCAGCCGTTCCCGACCGTTCTCCAGGGCGCGCTTCGCGCGGCGCTCATCCGCGGCGGCGGCGAGAAAAAGCGCCGGGAGCGCCGTCAGCATCGCGAACTCCTGCGCCAGAGACAGCGGCTCCATGCCGGTGCCAGCCCCTTCGGCAAACGGGCCGTTGCCAACCGTCGCGCCCCAGACCGTAGCGCTGGTGACGATGACCAGGACGATCGCGGTACCGCGGACATAAAACGCAAGAGCCGCCCATACCAGAAGCGGAAAGATGTACCACGCGTGCAGCAGCGGCGTGCCGGCATCCAGGAAAATGGAGGCCGAGACGATGATGGTGCCGGCCAACAGGATCGGCAGGTTGGCGGGATATCTGGATTTCCAGAGAGGCGCGTCTTGCTTAAAGAAACACAAGGCAAGGGCAGACACGATGAGAGCGCCGACAACATGTCCGCACCACCATGCCTCGGCAAGCCACACCACCTGCTGTGTGCTCAGGCCGCGCTCAAAAGCCAAACCGCCAACGCCAATAAGAACGGAGACCGTTGCACTCACCAGGGAGATGATCACCAGGTTGGCCATGTCGTGGATGGTCTCCAGGCGCGCATCGACCGGGAGATAGCGCTTTGCGGCATAGGCCGCCGACCGAGCGGCGAGCGCATTGCTGAACGCAAGGAGGATTTCGACCCATAGCGCGTGATCGGAACCGAAGAACAGACCGGCCGCGAATCTGGCGACCACAATCGACGGCCACAGGTGGACGCCGCCGATCAACAGCCCGGCCAGCGCCACGCCGGCGGCAGGCCAAGCCGGCAACCCGGCCCCACTGATCTGCGCCCAGAGCAGTCCGAGCGTGGCCGCCAGCCAGTACGCCGACCCCGGCAGCAAATAAGGCACGATCCGGCGCCCGGCTCTTCTCGGCATCGA
>CAYFVF010000272.1:0-2512 GCA_964346335.1 uncultured Hyphomicrobiaceae bacterium | reverse complement strand
CGGACCGGATATACCTGACGCGGGTTCATGCGCATCTGGCTGGCGACACGCACTTTCCCGCTCTGCCGCCGGAGGAATGGCGCACGACGCTGAGCGAGCATTACGGCGCCGGCGCGCGCGACGACTATGCCTTCACCTTCGAAATTCTTGACCGGGTCGCAAGCTGAGTTCAGTCCTGCGTGTCGAGCTTGTGACGGCCCGCGCCGGCCGTCTCCAGCGCCTCGCTGGCTGCCGCCCAGATCTTGCGCTCATCGTCCTGCGAGCGGGCGTGCATCGCCCAGTGAGAAATCAGCGCGCCGAGCCCGAACAGCAAGAGCGCACCGGCTGTCGTCAGCATGATGAGCGTGCCGGTGTCGAGAAAAATCTCGCTTTGCGGCGCGAGCTGCCACGCCAACGCGGCGAACAGCGCCGGCAGCGTCGATAGCAGCCCGAACCCGATGGCCGACCTCAGCCCCGGCTCGCCCCGCAACCGCGCCACGTTGTGGGGAAGCCGCGCGACAGCTCCGATCGTCTGGTTCACGACCGCGATACAGTGGGTATTGCCCTGTGGCTTGTCCTCCGGCGCGGCCCACACGACCGTCACCCTGTGGCCGTTGTCGAACGGAAGCCGGGCGTCGCTCAAGCTGACGTTGATCTCCGGGCCGTTCGCCTGGTGCAGCATGAACTCGACATGCTCGACCACGCGCTCGGCCACGACGACACGGCCCTGCGGCGATACCGGCGTCTCGGAGGAATTCGCAAAGGCCTCCAGCCATGATTTGAGCTGTGCCACGGTTCCTGTTGCAGCCCAGGCGTGAAATTCAGCCATCCCGCTCTTCCCGCGCGCTGGTATGCGATGCCAGCTTGTCCTTGACCGCGCGACTCAATCCGAAAACCGTTTCGATCCCGGACCAAGTCCGGGACAGGCTTTATCGGATCGCGCTTTACGCCGCCTCCGTCAACTCGCGTCCGCGCGTGTCGCGCAGGAACAAACCGCCGATGACGAGGCTCATCACGGCCACGGCGATCGGGTACCACAAGCCGTTATAAATATTGCCGGTCGCGGCGACGGCTGCTGTGGCCAGTAAAGGCAGCATCCCGCCGAACCAGCCGTTGCCGATGTGATAAGGCAGCGAAACTGCAGAGTAACGCACCGCGGTTGGGAATGTCTCCACCAGCAGCGCGGCGATCGGGGCGTACACCATCGCCACGTAGGCCACCATCACGACGATAATGAACACCGCCAGCGGCAGATTGATCTCGGCTGGATTGGCGCGCTCCGGGAAGCCGGCGTCACGCAGAGCGGCCAGTACGGCGGCCCCAGCTGTATCGCGCTGCCAGTTCTCGATGGGGACGGGCGCGTTGCCGCCCACTGTAATGGTTTGCGGCGCGCCGGGCGCGGCGTCGGCGATGTTGAATGACACCCCGCGATCGGTCAGGAAGTCGCGCGCCTTGTCGCAATCGGAGAAGTTGGACCACGGCCCGACGAACACGTGGACCTGGCATTGCCCGGGATCAGCCCTCAGCGTCACCTCGGTGCGCTCCTGGAACGCGACCAGCGCGGGGTTCACCGCCTGTGCAAGCATCTGGAACAGCGGAATGTAGGTGAGCGCGGCGATCAGGCAGCCAGTGAGGATCACCTGTTTTCGCCCCACGCGGTCCGACAGCCAGCCAAAGAACAGGAACAGCGGAATACTGATGAGCAGCGCCGAGATAATGATGCCGTAGGCGATCAGATAGTCGACCTTCATCGTGATCTGGAGGAAGAACAGCGCATAGAACTGGCCGGTGTACCAGATGACGCCCTGGCCCGCCGCCGCGCCGAGCAATGCGATCAGCGCGTTCTTGTTGTTGGGGTAGCGCATGAAGGCGTCGTGCAGCGGGCGTTTGCTCGTCTGCCCGCGCGACTTGATGTACTGAAACAGCGGCGATTCGTTCAGGCGCAGCCGGATGTAGATCGACAGGATCAACAGCACCAGCGAGAGCAGGAAGGGGATGCGCCAGCCCCACTGCGCGAAGTCTTCCTCCGAGATCATCAGACGGCAGAACAGGATGACCAGCAGCGACAGGAGGAAGCCGCCGGTCGCCGTTGTCTGGATCAGGCTGGTGACATAGCCGCGGTGCTCGCTGGTGGTGTGTTCCGCCACGTATGTGGCCGCGCCGCCATACTCGCCGCCCAGTGCCAGCCCCTGGGTAATGCGCAGCGTGACGAGAAGCAGCGGCGCCAGCCAGCCGATCTGCTCATAGGTTGGCAGCAACCCCACGGCGAAGGTCGCGCCGCCCATCAGCAGGATAGTGATGAGGAAAACGTATTTGCGCCCGATGGTGTCGCCGAAGCGCCCGAAGAACAGTGCTCCAAAAGGCCGAACGATGAAACCGGCGGCATAGGTCGCAAAAGCGGAGAGGAGCGCGGCGGTTTCGTTTCCTGGCGGGAAGAAGAGCACTGCGAAAAACGGGGCCAGCGTCGCATAGAGGAAAAAATCGTACCATTCGAATATCGTACCGACAGAGGATGCGAAAGTAACTTTTCGCA
>CAYFVF010000271.1:0-2525 GCA_964346335.1 uncultured Hyphomicrobiaceae bacterium | reverse complement strand
GCTATGACCCGGTTTACGGCGCGCGCCCGCTCAAGCGCGTGATCCAGAAATACGTTCAGGACCCGCTGGCCGAGAAAATCCTGATGGGTCAGGTGAAGGACGGGCAGACCGTGCATTTGAGCGCGAGCGGCAGCGGGCTTATCATCGACGGCGCGCCGGTGCGCGTCGCGGCGTAGCGTCTGATTGAGGGTCCAATCCGAAAATCCGGATCGCGCTATGGGAGGGGCGGTGCTTTCAGCGCCGCCCCTAGCTGGCCTTCCGCGCGACCTTGCTGATGCCATGCTGGGTCTTCTCCCAGTAGAACGGGTTGGCAATGAGCTGATAGAGCGCGCGCCACGCCGCCACCGAAATGCACAGCCAGTAAAGCGGGATCAACAATATCTGCGGCAACAGGCCGGCCACCCCGCGCGCGCGCAGGGAAACCACGCCCAGCACGATCGCCGCCCCGTAACCCGCGACCAAGTTAAACGTTGCAATCGCCCAGAAATGCAGCCCAAGCAGGCTTTCTGCCTGGGACAGGAAGCCGCCATACACCGCGTCATAGGCGAGCAGGACATAGAACAGCGGGTGCGCAAGCGTCGAGATCACCACCGCCGCGAACAGCCCCTGAAACGCCCAAAAACCGCCGATACCGACTTCGCGCCGCAACGCCCGCGGCTCGCGCATATGCACCGCATAGGTCTGCATCCAGCCCTTGAGCCAGCGCGTGCGCTGGCGCAGCCAGTTCCCGGGCTGGCAGGCCGCCTCCTCCCACGTCGTCGAATCCAGCATCTTGCAGCGCCAGCCTGCGCGGTAGATGCGCATGCCCAGATCGGCGTCCTCGGTGACGTTGAAGGCGTCCCACGCGCCCAATTCGCGCAAGACATCCATGCGGAAATGGTTGGACGTGCCGCCCAACGGGATCGGCAGCCGCAGCGTGTCGAGCGCAGGCAGGATGCCCCAGAACAGCGAGGTGTACTCGATGGTAAATTGCTTCGCCAGCCAGTTTTCCGACGGGTTATCGAAGTTCAGCTTCGCCTGCAGGCACACGACCTCCGGCGGCGCGGCGGCGAACATCTCGATCGCCTTGCGGAGCTGGTCCGGCTCGGGCCGGTCCTCGGCGTCGAAGATCACCGCGAAATCCCCGGTCGCGAATTCCAGCGCAAAGTTGCACGCTTTCGGCTTGGTGCGCGGCTGCCCGTCCGGCACGGTGATGATGTCGAAATTCCCCGGCAGGTCCATCGCGCGCGCCGCCGCGATCGTCTCGGTATCGACGCTTTCCAGGATCAGCTTGATGTCCAGCTTGACCGCGGGGTATTCGAGCGCGCGCAAATTCGCCACGAGCGAGGGCAGCACGCCTGCCTCGCGGAACAGCGGCACGAGGATCGTATAGCGCGGCAGGTCAGCGTCGGCGATAGCAGGTGGCGGCTTGCGGCGTGAGCGCCCCCATCTTTCGCCGATGAGCTGTCGCGCTGCGATTACGCGCAGGCCCACCGTCACAAAAAACACGAGCGACAGCGCCGCGGTGAGTACCGTCATGGTATCGCGGAACGAAATCAGCGCCGCGCCCGTCACCAATCCGGCGAAAGCCAGCAGATAGAGCATTTGCCAAAGCGCAACCCCATCCGCGGCCGACTGCCCGGGCCTCAACTGGCGCAGGCGCCACGTCGCCCGGCGCAACAAGCCGGCGCCGCGCTGCGCCGAGATCAGATCGATCAGGTGCTGACGCGTGACCAGCGCGATGTGCGCGCGGCGCTGGCCAAGCGCCCGAGCCACGTCATGCATCACTGGCGCTGGGGCTGACTGGGCGTTGAGCACAGCAACAACATTATCGCCGCTCGCGGGCAACGGGGCGCGAGTATCGAGCCAGCAACGTGGCGGCACCCGCAAGCGCGGCCCGTCAAACCCCAGCGCCGCGACCCGCGCGGCAGGGGCAAACCCGCAAGCCTCGGCCAGTTTCGCGCAGTAGGCATCCGCGCCCAGCACGCCGTCGCAAAGCAAGACGTTACCGGCGTCGACCTTCCACGTTGCCGCCAGGAACTGCGCCCGGTATAACTGGGCCGACGACACGCCGAGGTTCCACAACAGCCGCGCCTGCCACCGCCCGGCGGACGGAGCGGGAAGCTGCGCAGGTGGCGTGCTTGGGCGCGCATCGTAAACATGGAACGCGGCACTGGTTTGCAGACGCATGAGACTTTCCTGACGCGGAACGACAGCGCCATATAATCACACATTTTGTGCCATGATATCATCAAAAATCACGTATTACGAAATTTTGCTGCTGGCCGCTTTCCTGCTCGCCGTAATGGTTTCGGCCATGCCGGCGCGCGCGCAGACCCCTGACATAGAAGGCCCTCAGGCCGAGATCGAAGCGCAAACCGAGGCGGAGGAAGAGGCCGAGGCCCGGCTTGGCGCGCGGCCGGACTGGTCCTGGCTGGAGCAACTCCGCTTTGTCACCACGTCGGACTTTCCGCCATTCAACTATTACGACGAGGACGGCGTTCTGACCGGGCTGAACGTTGATCTGGCGCGCAGCATCTGCCGGG
>CAYFVF010000270.1:0-2535 GCA_964346335.1 uncultured Hyphomicrobiaceae bacterium | reverse complement strand
AGGACATCGCCGGCAATCAAACCTCGACAATCGTGTTCCCATTACCTATGGAGTTCCTGAGAAAGATCAGTTCGTAACGTCATGGGTGAAAAGTGCGTGAGAGGCTTGATGCTGCGCTGAAGTTCGTTGCAACGGCGGCGCTTGGGGCGATCGCGGGCGCGGCGCTGCTGTGGTCGCAGCAGTTCGGCCCGGTCCATGTGAGCGGCATGGCAACCGTGATTGATGGCGACAACATCAAGATCAACGATACCAACATCAGGCTCACCGGAATCGCGGCTCCGGAATTGCCAGAGCGCGGCGGCAAGCAGTGCAACAAGCTGCTGTCGCGCCCTGAATGTATCGAACGCAGCGCCATCGCGTTGCACTGGCGCGTTGGCGGCGAGCATGTCAGCTGCTGGATTACGGGGGCCGGTGCGCTGACGGCCAAAGGCTTTTGGGGCCGGCCGCTTGGTGTCTGTTTCCACGACGGGACGGAGCTGAACGCGTGGCTCTTACGCGAATGTCTCGCGGCGCTGCCAGACAACACGGCTTATCATGCGCCGCGCTATTATCCCGTGGTCGCGGAAAGGAGTTGCGTGGCCAACGCTCCGCCGATTGCCGAGTTGAACGCGGATTAGTCCGAAAGGCGCTCAGCCCGCGCGACAATCGCGTCCATCGCCCGCGCGAACTCTGCGAACCAGTCCTCGCGCTCCAGATGCTCGCGGCAGGCTTCGTTGATCCCGCCGGGCGTTTCGTGCTCGCGCGGCAGCGCCTCCAGCGTAGCCGGGTCGTGCCGCAGCGCGGTCTGCGATAGCGCGGCGAACATCGCCATCACGTAGTCCCGGGCCTGCGCGCGCGGCAGTCCTTGCTCCTCGAGCCACACTACGGCCTCTTGCGACAACCGGAAAAAGCTCGACATTAGCCCGCTGGCGGTGCTCAGCGACGCCATCGCCGAGTCACTCTCCGGCTCGATCAAGACGCCCAGCGGCGCCATGATCTGGCGAACCTCGGCCAGCCCCGGATAAAGCATCACCGGCCCCTCAAGCTGTGCAATTGGTGGCAGCGGCGTCACACGGCATACGCGTACTTTCGGCCCCACCATCTGCTCCAGCGCGGCCACCTCGATGCCGGCCAGAAAGCTTGCGAGCGTCTGGCCCTCGCGCAGTTCCACCGCCCCGATCACCTCGCGCGCCTGGTCCGGCATCACGCCGAGGAACACGATATCGCTGGCATCCACCACGGCCTGGTTCGACTCCGCGCGGCTCACCCAGCGATAGCGCTGCGCCAGGTCCTGCGAGACCTGTTCCGAGCGCGGCGAGACGGTGATCTGGTTGCCGTCGCCCCACGCTTTGCTGATCCCGTGAATGACGGCCGCGGAAATCGTGCCTGTGCCGATGAAGCCAAGTTTCAATCGTCTCTCCTGTTGTCTTTTCGGCCGTGGCCTCAGCCGTCAAGCCGCGCCCGGTGGCGGGCCATGAAGCGGTCGATCTCGCTTTGTGATGGCGCGCGGCCGGTATAGGTCTCGACATAGGCGGGCATGCGGCGGATGCGCTCGGCCAGCGGCTCTTCAGCCTCGATGGAGATATAGCCGACCTGTGTCAGATAAATGGTGCTTGCGCGGATATCGGCCTGGTTGGCGTCAAAGCCGAAGCGGGCGAACATGGCGCGGATCGCCTCGATGCGCTCGCCGTCCGTCTGGCGGAAAATCTGCTTCAGCTCGGGGGAGGTCTGCGACCAGTTGCGCACGGCAAATTCAAGCCGCGCATCGAACAGCTCCGGGTCGATCCAGCAATCGAACAGGTTGAGCACGGCCTCGCAGATGGTCTCGGCGAACAACTCGGTCTGGCTAATCAGGTTGCCGGTGTTCTTGTCGCGCCAGTGTGCGATGAGCGCGCTCAGCAGCGCCTCGCGATCCTCGAAATGCCAGTAGAAGCTGGTGCGCGAGACGCTGAGGTTTTCGGCCAGCGGCATGACGCGCACAGCCTCCACGCCGCCGTCGACAAGCGCCTCGTAAGCCGCGTCGAGCCAGAGTTCCCGTGTGCCGCGTTGGGGCTGGACCGCAAGCTTGTTCATTTCTCAGGAAATACCAGCATCAGCAGGGTGCGGCAAATGAATTGACACCAATGTCGTTTTTGTCGACATTTATGTCGAGTCGAGGACGGAAGCAGGTGCGCAGGCTCTCCTAGACTCCGATCCGCTTAGCCGTGTTGCCCGATTTTTCAGGGGCCTGTTCAGGAGCGCCATGATGACCGCCGACCCGCTGCTCCAGCCCTATGACCTGAAGCATCTGCGCCTGAAAAACCGCATCATGATGAGCGCGCACGAGCCGGCCTATGCCGAGGAGGGCGTGCCGAAAGCGCGCTACCGTGCCTATCACGAGGAACGCGCGCGCGCCGGGCTCGGTCTGACGATGACGGCTGGCTCGGCGTCGGTGTCGCGCGACAGCCCGCCCGCCTTCAATAACATTGCCGCGTGGAAGGACGAGGTCGTGCCGTGGATGCGCGAGCTGGCCGATGCCTGTCACGAGCACGGCTGCGCGGTGATGATCCAGCTCAC
>CAYFVF010000269.1:0-2560 GCA_964346335.1 uncultured Hyphomicrobiaceae bacterium | reverse complement strand
TGGGTGATCCTGCTGGTGGTCCTGATTGCCATCCTCGGGCTGTTCGGGGTTCCGGCAACCAGCCTTGTGGCTGTTCTCGGCGCTGCGACACTGGCCATCGGTCTGGCGCTTCAAGGCACTCTGGCGAACCTGGCGGCGGGCTTCATGCTTGTGCTGTTCCGGCCCTACAGGATCGGCCAATATGTCGAAATCGGCGGCACCGCTGGCACGGTGAAAGACCTCAACCTGTTCGTTACCGAGCTCGCCACGCCGGACAACGTCCAGATCGTCATGCCGAACGGCAAGGCGTGGGGCTCCATCATCACGAACTATTCCCACCACAAGACCCGCCGCGTCGATCTCACCTTCGGCATCGACTACGCCGACGACGCCAACCGGGCTATACAGATCATCAAGGACCTCGCAAGCGCCGACTCGCGCATTCACGACGACCCCGCGCCGTGGGTACATGTCACCAATCTCGGCGAGAGCTCGGTCGATCTCACGGCCCGGCTGTGGTGCGATGCGGCGGATTACTGGGATGTCAAGTTCGACATGACCAAGCAGGTGAAGGAAGCCTTCGACAAGGGCGGCATCTCGATCCCCTATCCGCACTCGGTCGAGATCCAGAAGGCCGGCTGACCGCAACCGCGCCGATGCGCTAAGCTGCGTGCATGTGCAATCTCTACAGCCAGTTGAAGCCGCGCGAGGCGATGCGCGACCTGTTCGAGGTGTCGGACAACCGCGCGGCCGCGTTCGAGCCCACGCCCGCGATATTCCCGGCAAATGATGCGCCCGTGATCCGCGCCACCGAAGATGGCGACCGCGAGATTGTCCTCTCAAGCTGGGGCTTCCCTCTGCCGATGAAGGGCAAGGCGCCCAAGCGTGTCACCAACATGCGCGACGACAAGCTGACCTCGCCGTTCTGGGCCGATTCCTTCCGCCGCCGGCGCTGCCTTGTCCCCGTCACGTCCTTCGCCGAGCCGAAAGGGCGCCGCCCCGCCACGTGGCACTGGTTCGCGCTGGGCGAGGCGCGGCCGCTGTTTGCGTTCGCCGGGGTTTGGCGGCGCTATCACGGGCCGCTGAGCGCCGATGGCGAGTGCGTGTCCGTCGATGTGCACGCGTTCATGACGACGACGCCGAACCCGCTCGTGGCGACGGTCCACCCGAGCCGGATGCCGGTGATGCTGACGAGGCCGGAAGAGTGGGACTGCTGGCTGAACGGCACAGCGGAGGAGGCGCAGGCGCTGGTCTGCCCGTTTGCCGCCGAGGATATGGCGATCGTACAGTCCGGGCCGGAGCGGCGCGACCTCGCGGCCTGATCCATGAAACCGGCGTGATGGCATAAGGCAGCGCATGAGGATTTCTGCGATGCATCCGCCCATCGCTCGCCTGCGGCATGGACTCGTTGGACCCAATATTGATTAACTCGGACCTGTCATAAACGCGGCGATCAGCCATGATGCCGAGGCCGCGTTTCAGAGTGTTTGCGAGATGCTGCCGCCAATGTCCGTTCCCAGCCAGTATCGCGCGCAACGCTGGATCGTGCGGCGCGGCCCGCTGATCGCCGCGCTCGTGATCACGGCAGGCGTCGCGGCAAAATTCTTGTCGCTGATTTCCGGCGCGCTCGACTTGCCGCTCGCCTTGACGGATTTCGCCAGGGTGCTGGAAGCCGTGGACCAAGTATCGTGGCCGCTGGCGATCCTGCTGCTGCTGGCATCGTGGATGACCGTGTTTCTGGGCGTACCGATCTGGAAGAAATACCTTGCGTATGAGCGTCGGTGGCTGCCGTGGGACGAGGACACGAGGGACACTGGCCGCCCAGCAGCCCCTTCGTCCAAGCGTGCACGTACAAGACGCCAGCACTAAACTCTATGCCCACCTGACGCGGCTTAATCGACCGAACGGGACACTTCCTCCAGGATCGTGCTCACGGGAATTGGCACTCGCTGCCACTCCATCGCTCAATTCCTATGAGCGCGGCCCGGCAAAAGCTTCTTCTGCAGGAATATCCGCGTTTCGCCGGGTGGATAATCGTCCAGCCTACCGAAAGCGACATAACCCAGCCGGTGATAGAATTCCGGCGCCTGATAGGAAAAGGTGTTCAGCCAGACGCTGTGGCACCCACGCGCAACCGCCTCGACCTCCGCATCTTCCATTAGAGCGCGCCCGTAGCCCCGCCCGCGCAAATGTTCCGCGACGGAAAGCGCGCTGACATACATCCAGCCCAACTGCGTTTCTGCGAGCAGCCCACCTACGATTGCATCTTCTTCACAGAGGAGGAGGTTGAGAGGTTTGGGGTCCCATACGTAACCGAGCGCGCGCGAGTGTGTGTCCAGCGGTGCAATCAGCTTGCGCTTTTGTGCGTCTATGAGCGTGTGAGTTTGCTCGATACGGATCATCGGCACACCCGTATACCGCCAGGCTGCGCTAGAACTGCGCGTCCGCGCCGGCCAGCTCCTCCAGGATCGCGCACTCCGGATCATCATCGCCCGGACACGCCGCCGCCAGCGCCGCCAACTCGGTGCGCATGTGCTGAAACTCCGCGATGCGGCGGTCGATTTCGGCGATCTTCGCCTGC
>CAYFVF010000268.1:0-2562 GCA_964346335.1 uncultured Hyphomicrobiaceae bacterium | reverse complement strand
AGCTTCGACAGCCACGGCCACAGCACGCCGACGACGATCAGCACGATCCCGAGAATGATGAGCCAGCGTGCGGTCATGAGTGGTTCTTTGTTCTGCCAAGCACATCCGTGCTTCGCGTTCGCGCAACGCGCGGCGGCCAGTGGTCGCTTCGCGCCCGTCTCTGACTGCGGCCTTACAGCGCGCGGGGCGCGCTGAGGAAGGTTCCCTCGCGGGCGTTGCGATTAGTAACGTGGCGTCATTGCGAGCGAAGCGATGCAATCCAGCCAAAATGCCTGTCGCCAGATTGCTTCGGGCCATCGGCCCTCGCAATGACAAATCCGGCCGCGCCTGTAGGCTGGCCACCCTACGAGATAAGCGGCGCCGCTAACCCTTCAACTCGTTCAGCAAGTCCTTCGCCTCGCCCGCGTGCTTGGCAATTGCCTCGCCGCGCGCCTTGAACGCGTCGAACACATCCGCTTTGTCCGTGCGCTTGTTTTCCCACGCGGCGCGCAAATCCTCCGCGCTCTTCACTTCGCGCTCCAGCTTGGCCAGCGTCTCGCGTAAGTTGACCCTCCGCGCCTGCGTCTGATCGGGATCGCCCGGATTCGGCTGAAGAATGTCGCTGTAAACGTCGTAAAGCTTGGACGAGGGGATGCCGCCGCCGTTTTTCGCGCCACCACCCCTGCTGCCAAGGCTGAAAACCAGCAGCACGGCCAAGCCGATAATGGCCAGAGCGACCGCTTCCATCACGCCCCACGAGTATCGCCGACCCGCAGAACTTACTTGATTTCGGGTTTGCCGGCAACACAGAGGCTAGATGTGGCGATGTCGCGGGAAGCGCGTCGCGCATGGACAGGGCTGAAGCGGTCTGGGGAGCGGTTAGCGCCGCCGGCTCAGCTCTGCGCGTCGAGCTTGCGCACGCGATGCGCCAGCCGTGAAATCGTCCGCGCGGCGGTGTTCTTGTGCATCATGCCCTTCTGCGCGCCGCGCATGATCTCGGGCTGCGCCTTGCGCAAAGCATCGCGCGCGGCTTCGGCATCGCCGGAGGCCACGGCGTCGTTCACGCGGCGGATGAAGGTGCGCACGCGGCTGCGGCGCGATTTGTTGATCTCGGTGCGCCGCTCGATGGCGCGGGCCGCGCGCTTGGCGGTCTTGGTGTTGGGCATGGCTCGCTTGTTCCCTGGAATCGTCGATCGCGCGCAGGGCCGCCCGCACGCGTAAATTCAGTCGGTTGTGGTGTGGTGTATACGCAGCGCGCGCGCCGGGTCAAGACTGAAGAGGTTGCCTCACGCGGTTACTGCGTCGAGCGCGGATCGACGGTGCCGACCACGTCAATCTCGCCATCGTCCATGCGGCCCAGCACGACGATCTCGCCTGAACTCGGGAACACGCCCGTCAGGCTCGTGATGTTCACCTGGTGCGTCACCATCACGACCGGCTGCGACAAGTCCATACCGGCGATCTGCTCGCGCAGCGCTTGCGTCTGTTCCGGCCCGAACGAGCGCGCCTCAAAGAACGAATTGAGCGCAGGCAATTCCTCGACGGGCCCCAGATCGAGCAGCTCGGCGGTGTCGAGGCAGCGGCACCACTGGCTGGAGAGCACGCGCGCCTCATTCACGCCGACGCTGCGCAGGAGATCGCCCGTGCGCCGCGACTGCCGCCGCCCGGCCTCCGACAGGTTCCGCTGCGTGCTGCAATCGTCGAGGTCGAAGTTCGCCGGATCGCTCGTCCCCGGCGCAAGCGCGTGGCGCATGATGGCGATATGACCCGGCTCCGCCAGTTTCGCGGCAATCTCGTCGCTTGCGCGGGCGCCCGTGGTCACGCCAGCCACAAACACGGCCACAACGGCCAGCCCCAGGATCGCGCGCGCCGTTCGCGGCAGGTTCATCATTCGCGATGCCCCTCACATTTTGGCGGTGGAATTTGGTGTCGCAGATTGCGGCGTGCTACGCCAGCGCTACACCGCCGGATTAACCCCGTGCCAGTGGAACGCCCAGGCCAGCGGAGCCATGCCGAGCGAGAAGGCCGCCCCTGAACTGACCATCCGCGCCGTGTTGACCGGCATGGCAATCGGCGCGGTGCTGACGCCGTGCAATGTCTACAGCGGGCTGAAGATCGGCTGGTCGTTCAACATGTCCGTGGCGGCCGGGCTGATCGCATATGCACTTTGGAACACGCTGTCGCGCGGCGGACTCGCACGTTCGCTTGATCTCAAGGAAAACAACATCAACCAGACGGCGGCGTCTTCCGCCGCTTCCATCGTATCTTCCGGGCTGGCCGCGCCGATCCCCGCGCTCACGCTGCTGACCGGGCAGGAACTGGCGTGGGACGCGCTGGCGGTCTGGCTGTTCGTGGTGAGCCTGCTCGGCGTCGTCGTGGCGGCGGGCCTGCGGGGCCAGATGCTGATGCGTGAGCACCTCGCTTTCCCGTCGGGCGTCGTCACCGCCGAGGCGATGCAGGAAATCCATGCCGGTGGGCGCGAGGCAGCCGCCCGGCTGCGCGCGCTGGCCGGCGCGGGAGCCGTGGCAGCGGGCTTGCGGGCAGCCTTGCGGGCGCGGCGGCCTATCTGGTGCTGATCCCCGA
>CAYFVF010000267.1:0-2588 GCA_964346335.1 uncultured Hyphomicrobiaceae bacterium | reverse complement strand
TCGAGGAAGTCGCCTTTCAGCGCATGGATATCCGGCTCGCGCACAAGCTGCTGGATCGCGCCACGCCGGATGGCCTGCTTGCCATCACGCATCAGGACATGGCGACCGAGTTGGGCACCGCGCGCGAGGTCATATCGCGTCAACTCAAGGAATTTCATCGCCGCGGCTGGGTCGAGGTGGCGCGCGGCGAAATCCGCATCACCGACCGCAACGCCCTGTTGGGGTTGACCCACGCCGCGTGAGCCGAGCGCTAATCAGCACGTGTGACAACATCACCGACGATCCCGGCGTTGATGGCTAGGGTTATGGCCAACTTAGCGTGGAGGTCAAAATCATGTCGGTGAATGTAGGAACTCTCGATCGCGTGCTGCGTTTCGTCGTCGGTCTGGTGCTGGTGATCGCGCCATTTGCGACGAACATGGCGCTATTCCAGGGCACAACCGCAATGGCGATTTCAATCGTGATCGGCGCGGTGCTGGTCCTGACGGCAGCCTTCCGGAGTTGCCCGCTGTATTCGCTGCTTGGCATGCGAACTTGCCGCAGCTGATGGCGCGATGACCGAGTTTACTCCGTTTTCCTCCCTGGCCGGTGGCGCGCTGATCGGCCTGTCCGCAGTGTTGCTGATGCTCACGCTGGGCCGGATCATGGGCGCTACCGGCATTCTCTCCGGTTTCATAACCCCGTCGTCAGGCGCGGACTGGCGCTGGCGCGCGGCTGTACTTGCCGGGATGGTGTGCGCGCCACTGGCCTATTTCGCCGCCACCGGCGCGATGCCCACCATCGAGGTGCCGGTCTCGACGCCGCTGATGCTGGGCGGCGGGTTCATCGTCGGCATCGGGGTTACGCTAGGCGCGGGCTGCACTTCGGGCCACGGCGTCTGCGGCATGGCGCGGCTATCGTCGCGCTCGATCACCGCAACGCTGACATTCATGGCGACCACGGCCGCGACCGTCTTCATGATCCGCCACGTGATCGGAGCCTGAATGCGCCGTCTCATCTCCGCCTTCCTGATCGGTCTGCTGTTCGGCCTCGGCATCGTCATTTCGGGCATGGCTAACCCGGCCAAGGTGCTAAACTTCTTCGATTTCGCCGGCACCTGGGACCCGAGTCTCGCCTTCGTGATGGGCGGCGCGTTGATCGTCACGGCGATCGGCTACCGGATCGTGCTAGCGCGCCCGCGACCCGTCATCGAGCCGCGCTTTTACCTGCCGGGTGCGCGCGATGTCGACGCACGCCTTATCGGCGGGGCCGCCATTTTCGGCATCGGATGGGGCATGGCGGGTTTTTGCCCCGGCGGCGCGCTTCCCGTGCTCGGAACCGGCCGCAGCGAAGTCCTGTTATTCGTCGCCGCCCTCATCCTCGGCATCGTCGCGACGCAGTGGCTGCAGCGGCTCTTGCAGCGCCAAGCTTCAACGCCACGCGCATCCTGATCCGCCCCGCGGGCCTCGCCGGCCAGCAGCTTCAGGGGCAAGCTGCGTCGACGCTGCGCACCGGCGCTCAATGCAAATAATTCGCATTTGCATTGACAGACTCCCAACCCATGCGTAACTCTTTTATGGGCGGCGGCTTGTGCCGCGCTACCATGGAGAGGAGCAATGCATATGTTGCGACGCAGATTTCTCGCACTGGCTGCTGTCGCAGTCGCCATCGCAGTTTTTGCAGGCCCTGTGCGCGCCGACGAAGCGCCGCTTAAGGTCGTTGCGACCACCGGCATGATCGCCGATGCGGCGCGCCAGGTCGGCGGCGAGCACGTCGAGGTGCGCGGACTGATGGGCCCCGGCGTCGATCCGCACGCCTACCGCCAGACCCGCTCGGACATCGTGGCGATGACGCGCGCCGATCTGGTGCTCTGGCACGGGCTTTATCTCGAAGCGCAGCTTGAAGACTTCATGCGCGACCTGGCCGAGACACAGGAGGTTGTCGCCGTGGCGCAGACGCTCCCGCGCAACCTGCTGATCGGTCATGACGACTATGACGACAAGTTCGACCCACATGTCTGGATGAACCCGAACCTGTGGGCTCGCGTGGTCCTCAATATCCGCGATGCGCTGATAGAGGCGCTGCCCGAAGCCGAGGCCGACTTCAAGGCGAACGCAGACAAGCACCTTGGTGAAATCAACGACCTCGCCGCCTACGCGACGAAAGTCTTGTCCACGGTCCCCGCGGATAGCCGTGTCCTGCTGTCGGCCCACGACGCGTTCAACTATTTCGGCTCGGCTTACGGCTACGAGGTCGTCGGCATCCAGGGCATTTCTACCGAGAGCGAAGCGGGGTTGAACCGGATTGAAACACTCGTCGACATGCTGGTCGAGCGCGACATCAAGGCGGTTTTTGTCGAATCTTCCGTCTCGGATCGAAATATCCGTGCGCTCATCGAAGGCGCGGAGGCAAAGGGGCACGAGGTCGAAATTGGCGGCACGCTCTACTCCGACGCGATGGGCCAGCCCGGCACCTATGAGGGCACCTACATCGGCATGATCGATCACAACGTAACAACCATAACGCGCGCGCTGGGCGGTGATGCGCCGGAAAGCGGCATGAACGACAGGCTGGGGAGCTAGACAATGTATCTGCCATCGCTCGACATC
>CAYFVF010000266.1:0-2596 GCA_964346335.1 uncultured Hyphomicrobiaceae bacterium | reverse complement strand
GGTCGGACAGAGCGTTTTGCTTCTGTCCACCGTGCTGATGATCATCGCCTATCTGCTGCTGGCGGATCGCAAGGTCTGGGCGGCGGTGCAACTGCGCAAGGGTCCGAACGTGGTCGGGCCGTTCGGGCTGCTGCAATCCTTCGCGGATTTTCTCAAGTTCGTGCTCAAGGAGCCGGTTATTCCTGCGGCGGCTGACCGGCCCGTGTTCCTGCTCGCGCCCGTGGTGATGTCGGTGCTGGCGATGTCGGCTTGGGCGGTGATCCCGGTCGATGATGGCTGGGTGGTCGCGGACATCAATGTCGGCATCCTGTTCATCTTCGCAATCTCGTCGCTCGGCGTTTACGGCGTCATCATGGGCGGCTGGGCGTCCAACTCGAAATATCCGTTCCTCGGCGCGCTCCGCTCGGCGGCGCAGATGGTGTCCTACGAGGTGTCGATCGGCTTCGTCATCATCACGGTGCTGCTGGTGGCCGGCTCGCTCAACCTGAGCGACATCGTGAATGCCCAGCGGGGCGACTGGGGCCTGTTCAACTGGTACTGGCTGCCGCTGTTCCCGATGTTCGTCGTGTTCTTCATCTCCGCGCTCGCGGAGACCAACCGTCCGCCGTTTGATCTGCCCGAAGCCGAGTCCGAGCTGGTCGCGGGCTTCATGGCGGAGTATTCCTCGACGCCCTACCTGCTGTTCATGCTGGGCGAATATGTTGCCATCACCGTGATGTGTGCGCTCACCGTGATCCTGTTCCTCGGAGGCTGGCTGCCGCCGTTCGATATCGCGCCGTTCAACTGGATCCCGGGCGTTGTGTGGTTCACGCTCAAGGTGATCCTGGTGTTCTTCATGTTCGCGATGGTGAAAGCAATCGTGCCGCGCTACCGCTACGACCAGCTGATGCGGCTGGGCTGGAAGGTGTTCCTGCCGTTGTCGCTTGCTATGGTGGTGATCGTCGCGGGCGTTCTGCAATACACCGGTGCGGCGCAATAAGGAGGTTTCATGAGCCGTCTCGTTCGCGCATTCCGTGTCGCGGTGCTGGCCGAGTTCGCCAGCGCGTTCTGGCTCGGGCTGAAATACCTGGTAAGGCCAAAAGCGACCGTGAATTATCCCTTCGAGAAGGGCGCGCTCAGTCCGCGATTCCGCGGCGAACACGTGCTGCGCCGTTACCCCAACGGCGTCGAGCGCTGCATCGCCTGCAAGCTGTGCGAGGCGATCTGCCCGGCCCAGGCGATCACCATCGAGGCCGGACCGCGCCGCGCCGATGGCACGCGCCGCGCGACTCGCTATGACATCGACATGGTGAAATGCATCTACTGCGGCTATTGCGAGGAGTCTTGCCCGGTCGACGCGATCGTGGAGGGGCCGAATTTCGAGTTCGCCACGGAAACCCGCGAAGAGCTGCTTTACGACAAGGAGAAGCTGCTCGCCAACGGTGACCGGTGGGAGCGCGAGATCGCCAAAAACCTTGCGCTGGATGCGCCCTACCGTTAACCCTCGCTCCGGCACGTGAATCGCACAGGACGCTAGTATGGTCGCGGGGGCTTTCTTTTACATTTTCGCGTTCATCACCATCGCCTCGGCGCTTATGGTGATCACGGTGCGAAACCCGGTTCATGCCGTCCTGTTCCTGATCCTCGCCTTCTTCAACTCCGCGGGTCTGTTCGTCCTGCTGGGCGCGGAGTTTCTCGCAATGATCCTCGTCGTGGTCTATGTCGGCGCGGTCATGGTGCTGTTCCTGTTCGTCGTGATGATGCTGGATGTCGACTTCGCGGAGATGCGCGCCGGCTTCATGAAATACCTTCCGATCGGCGCGGCGGTGGGGATCATTCTGCTTGTGGAGTTGACCCTCGTCATTGGCGCGTGGACGATCACGCCGCAAAGCATGGCGCAGCGCGCCCAGCCGATTCCCGGCGGCGAGGTGACCAACACCGAGGCGCTCGGGGCGATCCTTTACACGGACTACGTCTATTTCTTCGAGCTTGCCGGGATCATCCTGCTCGTGGCCATGATCGGCGCGATCGTCTTGACATTGCGCCAGCGCGAAGGCGTAAAACGCCAGGATATCAGCGCTCAGGTCGGCCGCCAGCCTGAAGAGTCCATCGAAGTCCGCCACGTCGAGCCCGGGCAGGGATTGTAAGGCCCGCGTTCACCGTGCTGGGGTCTGGAGGGTTGCGCGGCGAGAGGCGGCCGGGCGCGGCGCACAAGGAGCATGACACATGGAAATCGGTCTGGCCCATTACCTGACGGTCGCCGCGGTCCTGTTCACGCTCGGCGTGTTCGGCATCTTCATCAACCGCAAGAACGTGATCGTCATCCTGATGTCGATCGAGCTGATGCTGCTGGCGGTCAACATCAATCTGGTGGCGTTCTCGGCCTTTCTGAACGACCTCGTCGGGCAGGTGTTCACGCTGTTCGTGCTTACCGTGGCAGCCGCCGAAGCGGCGATCGGGCTGGCGATTGTCGTGGTCTATTACCGCAACCGCGGCAATATCGCGGTCGACGAGATCAACGTGCTCAAGGGCTGAAGACTCGCGAACCGGGGGATAATGAAGAATGTATACCGCGATCGTGCTTCTGCCCGCGTTGAGCGCGTTATTCGTGGGCCTG
>CAYFVF010000265.1:0-2609 GCA_964346335.1 uncultured Hyphomicrobiaceae bacterium | reverse complement strand
AGGAAAAACAGCACGAGGAACGAGGTCAGCCGCGCGTCCCAGACCCAGTAAGCGCCCCACATCGGCTTGCCCCAGAGCGCGCCAGTGACGAGGGCGAGGAACGTGAAAGCCGCGCCGATCGGGGCGGCGGCCTTGGCCGAGACATCAGCCAGAGGGTGCCGCCATATCAGCGAGCCGAGCGCGGAAATGGCGATCAGCAGATATCCGAACATGGCCAGCCAGGCGCTTGGCACATGCACGAACATGATGCGCACCGTCTCGCCCTGCTGATAGTCGGGCGGCGCGACAAAGAACGCCATGTAGAGACCGACCGCGAACAGCCCGAACGTCAAGACGTAAAGCCCTGGCAGCATCCGATCGCTGATGCGCAGGAACACCGATGGATTGGCAAGTCTTGAGAACACACCCATGACCGTCTCTTAGCCTGTTCATTGCGCCCCGGCAACTACGTCCGGGCCTGAGCGCTTCCCTCGTACATATATGTCATGGGATTGGGGCCGCGGAGATAGCCTGTGTCAATTTTTTCCATTTTCCATCCCGCCTCGCGGATCAACGCGTCGATGGGCCGGTTCAGATGGCAGCCGCCGCCGATCCGCCGCCATACAGGCGTCAGGGTGTTCTGGAACCAGCGCATGCGCGCGTCGGGCGACAGGCCATGCTCGACGAACAGCAGCCGCCCGCCCGGCTTGAGCACGCGGCGCATTTCCGTGAGCGCGCGGTGGGCATCGGGGATCGAGCACAGCGTCCAGGTGGTGACGACCGTGTCGACGCTGCCGGTATCCAGCGGGATCGCCTCGGCAGACGCCTCAAGCGGGTGCATCGGCCCGGCCTCGCGCGCCACGCGCAACAGCCTCTGCGACGGATCGAGTCCGAAAATCTCACCCACGCCGGGGCCGTAAAATGGCAGGTTCGCCCCCGCGCCAACACCGATCTCAAGCACACGCCCTTCCGCCGCGCCGACCACCCGCTCGCGATACGGGATCAACTCGCGGTGGCGCATCGTCGACGCGATCAGGTGGGGCAGGATGCGGTCTTCGTAAAATCCCATCGTGGTCTATTGCAGGTTCATGCGCAGGGCTGCTGCAGCGGCAAACGGCGCCAACGCCACGGATGCGAGGCTCAGCGCGCACAAGATCAGAAACGGCGGCCAGAACGAGCCCGGCCCGGTGAGCACCGCGTCCATGCTCGACACGCCGAACACCAGCACCGGCACGTAAAGCGGCAGGATCAGCAGCGACAGCAGCAGCCCGCCCCTGCGCAGACCCAGCGTCAGCGCCGCGCCGATCGCGCCGATGAAGCTGATCGCCGGCGTGCCCGCCAGCATGGTGATGACCAGCGGCCCATAGCCCTTGATGTCGAGGTTCAGCATCAACCCCAATATGGGGGCAAGCAGCGCCAGCGGCACCCCGACGCTCAGCCAATGCGCCAGGCACTTCGCCCCGGCCACGGCTTCCAGCGGCAGCGGCCCGAGCGCCAGCACCTCCAGCGCGCCATCATCGAAATCGTTATAGAAGATGCGATCAGCCGACAGCAGCGCCGCCAGCAGGAGCGCGACCCACAGCACGCCCGGCGCTATCCGGCTGAGGAGGTTCAGGTCCGGCCCCAGGCCCAGCGGCAGGATCGACACCACCAGCAGATAAAACCCCAACGCCACGCCGATCGCCCCGCCCTCGCGCCAGGAAAGCCGCAAATCGCGCCCGACAAGCGCAAGGAAAGGCCTCATGCCGCCTCCTCGACGTCCGCTGCCCCGGCGCTCAGCCTCAGCGTGCGCGAGAACGCCACGCCAAGCGGCACATGGCTCGCGGCCAAAACAATTCCGCCCGCTTCTGCATGAGCGCGCACCGCATCCGCCAGCAGGCCCTGCGAGGCGGCATCGAGTGAAACCGTCGGCTCGTCCAGCAGCCAGACCGGGCGATGCGCCAGCACCAGCCGCGCCAGGCCCAGACGGCGCTTTTGTCCCGCCGACAGAAACCCTGCGGGCACATGGCGCAGAGCGTCCAGATCAAACGCATCGGCGGCCACGTCAATCGCTTCCGGGGCACCTCCGAGATAAGCGGCGAGAAAGCCCAGGTTTTCATCAACGGTGAAGCCCGCCTTGATGCCGTTGAGGTGTCCGACATAATGGCAGCACTCGTCCAGATCGCCCGCCGCGCCGTCCAGACGCGCGTCGCCCGCGTGCGGCTCGATGAAGCCGGCCAGGGTGCGCAACAGCGTCGTCTTGCCCGAGCCGTTCGGTCCGCTAAGCAACACGCTTTCGCCCGCGCTTGCCGAGAAGCTGACGCCTTTCAACACAATGCGGCTTGCGCGCATGCAGGACAGGTTTTCGACGCTAAGTTTCATCGGGTGCGGTGCGGACGGCGTTGAAAGCTGGTTCATAAATGCGCGGCTGCGCCCTGCGCGAAGGCACCGCATCGCACACCTGTGAACAGATGTCATCTATCAGGATGTATGCAGACCAGCGGTGCGCTTGTGCCACGGCGGCGCAAACGCGTATAACCGACCGCAGAGATCGCCACGGGCGCGCACGATTGCGCCAGCCAAAATCTGCAACGCGAAGGAGCACATCATGGCAAGCAGCACGACTGCGCCTCAATCCCTCGACAGCTTCA
>CAYFVF010000264.1:0-2612 GCA_964346335.1 uncultured Hyphomicrobiaceae bacterium | reverse complement strand
CCGGCTCGCTCTCGCGTTCCGACCGCACCGCGAAATACAACCAGCTCATGCGCATTGAGGACGAGCTGGGCGACCTGGCGGTCTATGCGGGGCTTGGCGCGCTGGCCGGGCGCGGCACGTTCACACCGCGTTAAGCGTGCCCGGCTATGGATGTCGTGTTGTCATCCATCGAGGGCGCGATGCTGCGCGACGCCATCACTACCACCGCCGATATTGTCCGCCGGGGCCAGCGCTTTGCGATCTTTGCCGTGCTGTGCGGGTTGATCGCGGTGCTCGCGCATCAGGCTGTCAAGGGCGACCACGGGCTTGAGCGGCGCGCACAGATCAAACAACGGATCACGGAGATGGAAGCCGAGCGCGACCGGCTTGCGGCAAAACGCGCCAGGCTGGAGCGCGACGTTGCGCTGATGCGTTCTGCCGAGCACACGCCGAACGACCTTGCGCAGGAGCAGGCACGTGCGCTTTTGAACCTGGCGCATCCGGGCGATATCATCATTGCCGATCCGCCGCGCACCGATTGACGCGCGGCTGCGTAATCCCCGCAAGACACCTGTTGACCCCCACTTCGATCACGGAATGTTGGCCGTGCTCCGCACGTTGGATTCATGCGGAATCGGTTGTGATCGTTGCGGGGTTGGCGCTACACTTCGCACCCGGATCATCAGCGCGTTGAGGTTTTCATGGCAAGCGAGACGGCGAGCGCGGTCGACGCCCCCCAGAGCGAGCAGAAGGCGAACGGCCACGACATCACCGCCTTCAGCCGCGACCAGGAGTTGACCGCCTACCGGGAGATGCTGCTGGTGCGCCGCTTCGAGGAAAAGGCCGGCCAGCTCTACGGCATGGGCTATATCGGCGGCTTCTGTCACCTGTACATCGGCCAGGAGGCGGTCGTCGCCGGGATGCAGATGATCGCCAAGAAGGGCGACCAGGTCATCACGGCTTACCGCGACCACGGCCACATGCTGGCCACCGGCATGGACCCGAAGGGCGTCATGGCCGAATTGACCGGGCGCGAGGCGGGCTATTCCAAGGGCAAGGGCGGCTCGATGCACATGTTCTCCGTGGACAAGAAGTTCTACGGTGGTCACGGCATCGTGGGCGCGTGCGTGCCGCTGGGCACGGGCCTGGCCTTCGCCAACAAGTACCGTGACAACGACAACCTCTGTTTCACCTATTTCGGAGACGGCGCGGCCAACCAGGGCCAGGTCTACGAAGCCTTTAACATGGCCAAGCTGTGGAGCCTGCCGGTCATCTACATCATCGAGAACAACAAATACGCGATGGGCACCAGCGTGGAGCGCTCCCACTCGATCACCGATCTGTCTCAGATCGGACGCAGCTTCGGCATTCCCGGCGAGCAGGTTGATGGCATGGACGTCCGGGCGGTCCACGCCGCCGGGAATCGCGCCGTGGAGCATGTGCGCGGCGGCAACGGCCCGATCATTCTGGAGATGATCACGTACCGCTATCGCGGCCACTCGATGTCGGACCCCGCCAAGTACCGCTCGCGCGAGGAGGTGCAGAACATGCGCACCGAGCACGACCCGATCGAGCAGCTGCGCCAGCGGATGATCGACAGCGGCGAAGCCACCGAGGATGAACTCAAGGCCATCGACAAGGAGATCCGCGGCATCGTCAACGAGGCCGCCGAATTCGCGCAGCAGGCGCCCGAGCCCGACCCCGCCGAGCTTTGGACAGACGTGACACTTTCCGCCGAGGCTTGAGCGCCGGCACGCTCAACGATAATGAATGACAGCCCGCCCGAGAGCGAGTTCTGGACAGGAAAACGCCTATGCCGACGGAAATTCTGATGCCCGCGCTATCGCCCACGATGGAGGAGGGCAAGCTCGCCAAGTGGCTGGTGAGCGAGGGCGATGACGTGACGTCGGGCGACGTGATCGCCGAGATCGAGACAGACAAGGCGACGATGGAGGTCGAGGCCGTCGACGAGGGGCGTCTGGGCAAGATTCTTGTCCCGGAAGGCACCGAGGGCGTGAAGGTGAACACCCCGATCGCACTTATTCTGAACAATGGTGAAGACGCCGGGGAGATTAGCAACAAGCCGGCCCAGCCGCAGCAGCCGGAGCCATCCGCGCAGCCTGAGGCCCCAAGTGCGCAGGAAAGCAAGGCAGCTTCGCCGGCCCCTGAAGCGGCCGCCACCGCCGCTGCGCCAGAGCCGGAGGTGCCCGAAGGCGGGGAGATGGCCACGCAGACGGTGCGCGAGGCGCTGCGCGACGCGATGGCCGAAGAGTTGCGCCGCGACCCGGACGTGTTCGTTATGGGCGAGGAAGTCGCGGAATACGAGGGCGCTTACAAGATCACGCAGGGGTTGCTGGCGGAATTCGGGGCCAAGCGCGTGGTCGACACGCCCATCACCGAGCATGGCTTTGCCGGTGTCGGGGTCGGCGCGGCGTTCGCGGGGTTGCGGCCGGTCGTCGAATTCATGACCTGGAACTTCGCCATGCAGGCGATCGACCAGATCGTCAACTCGGCGGGCAAGACGCTTTACATGTCCGGTGGGCAGATGAAGTGCCCGATCGTGTTTCGCGGGCCGAATGGCGCGGCCTCGCGCGTCGGCGCGCAGCACAGCCAGTGCTATTCGGCGTGGTACG
>CAYFVF010000263.1:0-2631 GCA_964346335.1 uncultured Hyphomicrobiaceae bacterium | reverse complement strand
ATGTTCAGTGGACCGATGCCGGCGTGGAAGGCGCCTGGCGTTTCATCCAGAAGCTGACGCGCTTGGTGAATGACGCCGCCGAAGATTTGCCAATGGAGGACACGTCCAGTCCCGCGACCTTCTCGCCGCCCGCGGAGGACTTGCGCCGCGCGGCACACCGGGCAGTCAAGGCAGTCACGGCGGATCTGGAAGCCCTGCGTTTCAACCGCGCCATCGCGCAGATCCACGAGTTTGCCAACAAGATCGCAAGTGCCCAGCAGAATGCCTGGCAGGAGGACCCGGATTTCACCTGGGCAATGCGTGAGGCGCTCGTCTTCATAACCCAGCTCGTCGGGCCGATCATCCCGCATGTGGGGGAGGAATGCTGGGCGCGACTCGGCTACAACACTCTGCTGACAAACCAGCCTTGGCCCGAGCCCGACCCGGCGTTGCTGATTGACGATGCGATAACCATTGCCGTACAGGTCAATGGGAAGCGCCGCGCGGAGCTCACCATTTCACGCGACGCCGGCACGGAAGATGTCGAGCGCGCCGCGCTGGAACTGGAAAGCGTCCACCGCGCGATTGGCGAACGGCCCGTGAAGCGGGTCATCGTCGTGCCGCATCGGATCGTTAATGTCGTCGCTTAGCGCGGGAAGCGGGTGACGTAGCGGATTGCAGGGGATCGGAGCAAATATGACCAAGGTGACACGTCGATTTGCTGGCCGCCTCGCCGCTGTTGCCGTCATCCTCGCGCCGTTGCTCGGCGGCTGCGGCTTTCAGCCGATGTATGCCGAGGGGCCGGGCGGCGCTCAGCTCGACGACGTCATGCGGACCGTTTCGATCGCGCCGATCCCCGGCCGGGTCGGGCAACGGGTTCGCAACGAGTTGATATTCTCCACCACCGGCGGCAGCGGCGGCGATATGTCACAGTTTCGCCTCGAGATCGCAATCCGCGAGTCCGTTCAGGATGTGTTCGTGGCCCGGACAGGTGAATCCGAGGGCCGCGCTTATCGCCTGATCGCCGGTTTCAAGCTCTACCGCATTGAAGATGGCGCCGAAGTCGTCTCTGGCAAGAGCGTCGCGCGCGCGGCATATGACAATCTCGATTCCACCTTCGCTGATATCCGCGCAAGACGAGACGCGGAGAACCGCGCAGCCAAGACCGTGGCAAACGATATTCAGACGCGCATTGCCATGGCGATTTCCAGTGAAGTTTGATCGCGCGCCTTCGAGCCGTGATACTCGTGATCAGAACAACGCATGGGCAACTTGACGCGCGGGCGCGTGGTTTAGCGGCACTCCCGAAATGATCGCACTGGGCCTCACGTGAATGGTCGCTATCCCCACAGGACGGGTCGCCAGCTACATTCGCAGTCCTGAACTCCGCCTGCGCGGCTTCCTGCTCCATGGCACCGATAGCGGGTTGATCCGCGAGAATGCCGCCGCGCTGTGTCAGCAGCTTGCGGCCGGGCTACCGGACACCCCTGACATTATCACGCTGAGCGAAGACGACCTCGCCGCCGATCCGGACCGGCTCGCCGTTGAGGCGCAGACCGTCTCAATGTTCGCGCCGAGCAAGATACTGCGCGTGCGGGCGGGCGGCCGGTTGCAAACCGAGCTGGCGAAATTCGCGTGGGACCGTGTTCCTGATGGCGTCCGGATCGTTGTGGAAGCGGGCAACCTCAAGCGCGACGCCAAGCTGCGCACGCTGTTCGAGAAGGCGAAGTCCCTTGCCGCGCTGCCGTGCCATGATGGCGCGACAGCGGCCAGTCTCACGCAACTTATCGACGCTGAGATGGCGGCGGCGGGTCTTGCCATCAGTCGCGACGCCCGCGATCACCTCGCGGCGCTTCTCGGCGCGGATATTGGAGTCGCAAAAGCGGAAATCGCAAAGCTCAAGACGTATGCGCACGGGACAAGCGGCGTCACGATTGACGACATCGACGCCATCATGGGGGATTCCGCGCAAAGCACGCTGGATGCGGCGGTAGACGCCGCGCTCGCCGGAACGCACGGCACGGCGCTACATCATCTGGACAAGCTGCAAGCTGCCGGGACACAGCCGGATGTCTTGCTCGCCACGGTGTGCCAGCACATACTGAGACTTCTTCGGCTTCGCGCCAAAATCGACGCTGGAGCTTCGGCGGACGCCGCCCTCAAAGGCTTCAGGCCACCGGTTCATTTCCGGCGCGCAGATCAAATGAAAATACAAATCCGGAATTGGGATGGCCCGCGTCTCCGCCGTGCCCTCGATCTGAGCTCGCGCGCGCTCAGGCAGGCGCGGACCAACCCGGCGATCGCACATCAAATCGCGGCTCACGCGCTCCTCCGGCTACAGGCCGCCAAAGAGAAACGAGACAAAGCTCGCGCTTGAGCCGGTTACAGCGAACCTTGCAAATCGAAATTGGCTGGCGACGACCGGATGGGTCAGCCACCACTTCTCAGGAGCAGGGCGCGCACGCCTTCGAGCTGCTCAAGCGTCCTATAACGGATGCGCAGCTCGCCGCTCTCACCGGACCCCGGCTTAAGCGCAACCGCGAGGCCCAACCGGTCGGCCAGTTCCTGCTCGAACGCCCTCGTGTCCGGATCGTTTGGCTTCGCCTTCGAGCCGGCCGTCGAGTCATTGCGCCTATGCGACAGCGCCTCGAC
>CAYFVF010000262.1:0-2638 GCA_964346335.1 uncultured Hyphomicrobiaceae bacterium | reverse complement strand
AGGTCGATGCGATCAGCGCACCTATCGCCGATCCCAGTCGTTCAGGCGGTGTGTTTTCCCTGAATAGCATGATCAGCGGCGTATAGACCCCGCCCTGGCACAAGCCGATCAGGCTGTAGAAGATTAGACTTGAGGTGTAGTCGCGCGCGGATGCAGCGAAGGCGGCGCAGGACACCGCGGTCGCACAAGCCGACAGGATCACCGCGCGCTTGGCGCCGATGCGCCCGGCCAGCCATGAAAATGACAGCAGTGAAATCGCATAGGCGAAGTAAAAGCCCGAGACGATTGAACTGACTTTCGCCGCCCCAATCTGCCACGTCTCCATAAGAACGGGGACGCACCCCGCGACGGTCATGAACGGCAGAAAAAGGAGGATCCGCGCAAAGAATATGGTGCGCAGTATGACGGGGCTCATTCAAAACTTCTTGTTTCTTGACCTGATGAACTGACTGACAGTCAGCGCCGTGGGCTGCCAGAATTATTCCGACCCTAGACCAGATAACGGCTGTGGCGTGAGCGCGTTTGATGTTTGACACAGGCGCGCCACCAAGATGACGCTGGCAAATCCGTGATAGGTTAGTGCATTTCCTGAGCGCGGCTAATGCGCTTGGACGCGTTTGACGCTACGATCCGAACGGCAATCGTTAACCGAAAGACCACGAAAGGAGCGCCCATGTTCAAGACAATTGTCGTCCCGGTCGACCCGGGCCACGCCGCCAGATCATCCGCCATGATCGCCGCTGCTCGCCAACTGGGCGGAGACGATGCGAAAATCGTGTTGATGAGCGTCGTCGAGGATATTCCGACCTATGTTGCCGCCGAGTTGCCCGGCGGGGTCACGGACAAGGCCAAGAACAACGCGCGCACGGAACTGGAGCGGCTCGCCCAGGAAAACCAGCTTAACGCGGAGATCGTGGTGCGCAGCGGGCAGCCATCGGCCGGCATCCTCGGCACGGCGAAGGAGAAGCAGGCTGACGTCATCGTCATCGCGTCGCACAAACCCGATCTGTCGGATTATCTCCTCGGCTCCACCGCGGCCCGGGTGGTTCGGCACGCGAAATGCCCGGTATTCGTGCTGCGCTAGGGCGCCGGCATCGCTTATAACCGGCGGGGACATTCCCGCCGGATCGGCTCCGGGTTGGCGTCAACTTCGAAAGGTCTTGTCATGGACGCGCTTCAGAACGTGGTGATCCTGCTCATCGCCGGGACCGTGATCTGGATATTTCTCAAACTGAAAGAGCGGATCGAGTTTCTGGAGCACGAGGTCCGTTGGCTGAGAAGCGAAGTGAATGCCATGAAGCCGGGCGGAAATGAGGACGAGGACAGATAAGCCGGGCGCTTGCTCAGGCCGAAATCGTGTTGGCGACGACGGCAGCGGCTTCCTCGGTGTCCTCGTGCGATACATCGTGATGGGTCACCGCGCGCAGCGTGTGGTGGCCGATGCGATCAAACCGGATGCCGCGTGGAGCCAGCGCGCCAAGCAGGTCCTCGGCCGTCATGCCGGTGATCTCGAAAAACACGATATTCGTGTCGATCGGGCCAGCGACGTCAATGCCTGGCACGCCATGCAGGCGCTGGGCAAACAGCCGCGCGTTTTCGTGGTCCTCCGCCAGCCGTTCGACATGGTGATCCAGTGCGTAAAGCCCCGCCGCCGCGAGCACCCCAGCCTGGCGCATGGCGCCGCCCAGTCGCTGCTTCCACACCCACGCCTCACTGATGAAATCCTCCGAGCCGGCCATCACGGCTCCGACCGGGCAGCCCAGCCCTTTGCTGAGGTCAATCCACACGGTGTCAAAGGCCTTGGCGTAGGCCGCCGCCGCCACGCCGCTTCCCACCACGGCATTGAGCAGGCGCGCGCCATCCATGTGCATGATGAGACCATGCCGCGCGGCGACAGCGGCCACGCTCGTGATGGCGCTCAGCGGCCAGATTGCGCCTGAGGCGAAGTTCACCGTCTGCTCAACCGTCACGACCCGCGGGCGCGGCGCTTCGCGGCGCGGCTCCCGGATCGCGGCTTCGAGCTGTTCGGCGGAGAAAATGCCGCGATCGGCGGACAGCGGCCGGACGAACGCTCCGGCCAGCGCGGCGGCCCCGGCACCCTCGCGCGTGACGACATGATAAAGCTCGTCCGCGATGATCTCGTCGCCCGGGCGGCAGTGCACCAGGAACGCGATCTGGTTCGCCATCGTGCCGGACGGCAGAAAAACGGCGGCCTCCTTGCCGAGCAGCGCCGCCATGCGTTCGCACAGCGCGTTGACGCTCGGGTCTTCGCCCTTTTGCTCGTCGCCAACTTCGGCTTCGGCCATCGCTTTGCGCATCCCGGGTGTAGGGCGGGTCTGCGTGTCGCTGGACAGGTCGATGCGTGGCCGGGTGGGCATCAAAATCCTCATGCAAAGCGCGGCGAGCCTTCGAAACGGCTGCTTGTGATCAGACGGTAGAGAGCGGCGCGCCGCTTGTCGATGCGTCAGTGTCCATAAAGACTGGGAGTATCCGATGTCCTTAAATCCGAACGGCAGTTTCAGCTTTCACGGCAACGAAATCCGCCATGGCGTTATGGGGCCGTCTTCGCCGGGGTGCCGGCCTACATTCATGACGCGCTGCTCGATGCGTATCAGCGCACCGACATGGCGCGGGCGTC
>CAYFVF010000261.1:0-2640 GCA_964346335.1 uncultured Hyphomicrobiaceae bacterium | reverse complement strand
GGCACCTCGCCGAACACCAGGTATCCGAGGCACGCCGCCACGACTGGCGAGACGATAATATCTACGAGCGCGTAACCGTTGGCACTGATCCGCTTCAGCACGATCGAAATCCCGAAGTAGGAAAAGCCGATCGAGATGACCCCGAGGCATGCCGCCCACAGCATCACGGGCAGCTCCATGCCGATGGTGGGATAGGGAACCATGAGCCAGACGTCACCGGGGCCGGACACAAAAATCGCGGGCGACAGGACCAGCGCGGCGACCAGCATCGACCAGAAGATGTCGTTGCCGGTTTCGGTTCTGCCTTCATGGCGCATGTAAGTGACCATCGCCGCGTACACGGCGCCGTCGGCCAGTGCGACCAGGTTGCCGGCCATGTATCCTTCGGCCAGCGGGTTGGCGATCACCAGCCCGATGATCGCGAGCACGAAGATGAGCACGTAGCTGCGCTTCGCGGGCTCGCCCAGGAACGCCCATGAGAAGATGAACACGAAAAATGGCGCGACGCTCCAGAAGATGACGACATTCGCGATGGGGGCCAGCGTCATCGCGAAGTTGAATACGCTGATCTGCAAGGAGATCAGGATGCCGATGATGGCGGTGTCGGTGAAGTTGTCCCACGGAAAGTGCAGCCGCTCCTTGATTGTCAGCGGCAACGCGACGCCGAGAAAGACCGTGGCGAACACGAGCGCGTAGAAGTTCAGCGTCTGAATCGGGATGGCGCCGTCGGTCAGCTTCACGAAGACGCCGATCGTGGCTTCAGAGACGGTAATGAGGCTCAGCAGCAGGACCGTCTTCATCGCGCACCGATCTTGTGAGGTTTCTGGAAGCCTTCAACATCCGCTTTGCTGGTGTCAAGCGATCACGGCATCAAGAGGTCGGCGTAGCGAGCGTGGCATTATCGGCGCGCGGCCGACGCGCACCACCAGATCAGGGCGGCGATCCCCGATCCTGAGATGGGAGGCGAATTGCTCGCGCACTTTCGTGACCTCCACCGGCTGATTGACGAAGGCGTGCTTCAGGCCCAGCGCGGTCGCGACAAGCGCGAACCGCTGGTATGCGCGGCCAACATCGACCCAGTGCGCCATGTCGTCCTGTTTCGCGGTGAACACGACCACGGCCGAAGACGAGTTGACCTGCTTGATATATCTCTCCCGCTCCGCGTCTTCGGTGAACACGAAGTCGAAAACGGTGGGGCCGAGCCACGATGGCATGGTCGGGTTGCCCGTGCAGCCCGAGAACAAACCATCGCGCGTTTCCAGCGCTCTGGCGGAGCTGAAGCGGATCCATTCCTTGAGTTCCGCGACGAATGCCGGATCGCGAACCTGCGCATCGCTTCCGGCTGCGACAAACTCTGCGACATCGCTGATGGGTTTCGCGGCATTCAGAATGATGGCGTCAACGCGCGGGGTCTGGGCGGCGGCCTGAAGCGGCCTCAACTCGCCTGCTGAAAGAGGCTTGCCGTCGTATTCGGCGCGGGTGCACTGGCGTTGGGGGATGGCCTCGAACTCGGGATCGCGGCGGGTTGGCCCGGCTTCTAGGGCGATCGATACGACTGTTTCACCGTCGCGGGATGCGACCTCGGGCGTGGCGTTCAGGCCGAAAGCCGGGGCGGCCTCGACCATGTTTTGCGCGGCGCAGCCCAGGCTTGTGTAGAGATGGTGATTGTCGGGATCGACGGCGGGCGTGGCGCGGGTCAAATCCGGACGGATTTCGATGCGCTCGTCCGAAATCGCAAAGGTCCATGGCTGCGTGTTGTGGCTGTTCGCGGCCAGTGTGCCGTAGCGCACGATCTCGCGGCGCGCCTGCGCGGGTGTCAGATCGCCGGTTTCGCTGTGCCGCCATGTTTGCTCAGCCGCGGCGCTGTAGGCATCGCTGATGCCGCAGCCTGTCAGCGCGGCCGCCGCCACGCCGCTCGTTGCCAACCCGAGGCCGAACTGCCTGCGATTGATCGATGCCATTGCCTCTCCCGCTGTCGCTTGCCAGGAGCGAGCTTTAGCCGTCCGCGCGCGCTCCGGTCAACCGTACGCCGCGCAAACGCAGGGCATTCGTGATCACCGAAACCGACGACAGGCTCATCGCGGCGGCGGCGATCATCGGCGACAGCAGGATGCCGAAGACGGGATAAAGCACCCCGGCGGCGACCGGCACGCCGAGCGCGTTGTAGCCGAAGGCAAAGACGAGGTTCTGGCGGATATTGCGCATCGTCGCTCGCGCCAGATGGACCGCCCGGACGATCGCGTTCAGGTCGCCGCGCAAAAGCGTCAGCCCGGCGCTCTCGATGCTGACATCCGCGCCCGTGCCCATCGCGATGCCGACATCGGCGGCGGCCAGCGCGGGTGCGTCGTTCACCCCGTCACCGGCCATCGCCACCACCGAGCCTCCGGCGCGTATCCGGGCGACAAGATCGGCCTTGTCCTGGGGCAGCAGGCCGGCATGGACCTGGTCAATGTCGAGCGTGCGCGCGACGGCCAGCGTTGTCGCTTCGCTATCGCCCGTGGCCATGATGATGCGCAGGCCCGCCTCGTGCAGCGCGCGCACGGCTTCGGCGGCGCGCTGCTTGATCGGGTCGGCCACGGCCAGCAGACCAATGAGGGTGCCATCGCGCGCGACGAACACGACCGTCTTGCCGTCTTCGCG
>CAYFVF010000260.1:0-2695 GCA_964346335.1 uncultured Hyphomicrobiaceae bacterium | reverse complement strand
AGTTTGACGAGGACGGGCGGATGAAGCCCTCGCCGCGCTATGACCGGATCGTGGACGTGATGGAAGAGCTGATGAAGTTCACGCTACTTTTGCGCGACCGCGCGGATTATCTCACCGACCGCTACAGCGAGCGCAAGGAAAGCGCGGAACAGGTCTCGGCCCGCGTCAACCAGCGCAGCCTGTGAACGAGCGCCGGGCGGACACAAGCCATGCCCACCCGGAGGATTGCGATTTAAGCCGTGTATTCCTTCGACTTGAAGCTGGTGTGCTTCACGCCGCGCGGCGCATCCGAAATCTTGCGGATGTTGCCCCAGGTTTGCTTGTAGTTCGGGATAACCAACTCGTTGGTGCCTTTGGTGACATTGCCCTGCACGCCGGTCGGGAAGCCGAACACCATGAAGGTCTCGCCGCGCTTGGCGGTCGGCGTCGGATAGGCCATCGCCTGTGTCGAGCCGTTGTCGTTCCAGACCTCGACCAGATCGCCCTCGCTCACACCAAGCCCGCCCATGTCATCTGGGTGCATCTCGATGAACGGATACGGCCAGCGATCCATCACCAGGTCGTTGTCGACATCCAGATAGGCTGACTGCCACACCTGGTTGGCCCGCCCGTTGTTGATGAGGAACGGGAACGTCTCCTTTTCCTCTTGCTTGCCCGGCGTTTGAAGGCCGCGCCACGGCGCGTCCATGAACCGGGCCTTGCCGTCGTCAGTCGAGAAGGTGCCGTTGGTGTACAGGCGCGTCGTGCCGATGATCTTGCCGTCATCATCAACGCCGGTGGCCGGCTCCTGGAAGCCGTTGGTGCCCATCGCGCGCAAGCGCTTGTAGGTCACGTGCTCGCCGCCCGAAGCGTTCTGATGATAGCCATCCATGAAGGCGTCTTCTTCCGTTTGCCAGTCGAAACCCTGGAACTGGTCGGCATACGCGTCATCACCCGTCTCACGCAGCACGCGCTCCATGTGATTGGCGAGCCGCGCGGCGATCAGGCAGTCCGGCATCGCCTGGCCCGGCGCGTCCATGTACTTTTCGGTGAGCCGCATCCGCCGCTCGCCGTTCATGGAGGTCAGGTTCATCTCGCCGCTGGTTGCCGCCGGCAGGACGACATGGCACGCCTCGCCGATGCGGGTCGGCACGATATCGACATCGACCGCGAACAGGCCGCCTTGGCGGATCGCCCCCACGATCGCATCGACGACCGCCTGCCTGTCGCCGGCTGGCGCGGCATTGATGGCGTCCTTCACCATGTCGGTGCGCTTCTTGTACGCGGACTTGAACTCAAGCGCATTCACCGTGGTCTTGTAGTGGTCGCAGCCCCAGATGTGGTGCACGCCGCCCTCGCCGGAGATCAGCAGCTGGTCGACATAGGGCGCCGGCCGGCCGACATGCGCCGCGCTGGGCCGGACATAGCCTTCCTGATGGCCGCCAAGGCGCACCACGCCGCCGCCCATGCGCCCGACATTGCCGGTCGCCAGCGCGATATTCACGATCGCGCCGTTGGTGCGGTAATTGTCGTTGCCCCAGATGAGGCCCTTTTCGTAGCCGATCATGGTGCGGCGGCGCTTGCCGCCCTCCTTCGGCATGGCAATCCATTCGGCGGCCTTCGCGATGTCGTCCGCCGCCACGCCGCAGATCTCCGCAGCCTCTTCCAGAGACGTCCGGCAGCCTTCGAGCGCATCCTCGAAACTGGTGAGGTGGCCGGGGTTGGCCGGGTCTTCGCCGCGCGCGGGGTAGAGCGGTGGGCGCGGCTTGTCCTCGCGCAGGGTGGAGGCTTCGATGAAGTCGCGGTCAACCCAGCCCTGTTCGGCAATGTGCGTGAAGATCGCGTTGAACAGCGCCAGATCGGTGCCCGAGTTGATGGCGAGGTGCAGTACGTTGTCCTTGCCCGCCTCGACCTCGCAGGCATTCACCGACACGGTGCGGCGCGGATCGACAATCACGATCTTCGCGGGCGCGTGCGGCTCGTCCGGCATCAACTCTTCTTTCTTGCCGAGCGACGCGCCGCGCAGGTTGGGCACCCAGTGGTTGAGGAAGTAGTTGGTCTGGCTTTCCAGCGGGTTGGCGCCGACGATGAAGAGAGTGTCGGCAAGCTGTGCGTCCTCGTAGGCGTTGTTCAGCTCGCCGATGCCCATATCGCGGGTCGCGTGGACCTCGGAGTTGTACGCCGGGCGATTGTGGATGCGGATATTCTTCACCTTCATGGCGCCGAAATAGAGCTTGCCGGTGCCCCAGGTGTTTTCATAGCCGCCGCCCGCGCCGCCATGGTCGAACGCGGAGACGAACAGCCCGTCCTCGCCCTGCTCCTTGACGACCGCCGCCGTCACGCGCGCGACCAGATCGAGCGCGTCGTCCCAAGAGGTTGGCTGCATCTGGCCGTAGCGCCACACCAGCGGATCAGTCAGGCGCTGCTGTTGCGTCTGCCGCGCTTCGGAAAAGCTCATCTCGGCCATGCGCGCGCCGCGGATCGAGCCGAGGCCACCGTTCACAGAGCACCCGGTGTCCGGCTTGATGACCATGTGGACGTCTTTGCCGTTCTGCTTGACGATGTTGTACATCGACGGCGCGTACCAGGCTTCGGTTTCCGCGCCCTGCTGCTCGGCGAGGTTGACGCCGAACACGTTGTCGCCCGCATCCGGGCCGCCCTGCTGGTTCACCGGCCAAGTGTAGGCGTGATAGCCGCAGCCGACGATGCAGTAGTG
>CAYFVF010000259.1:0-2698 GCA_964346335.1 uncultured Hyphomicrobiaceae bacterium | reverse complement strand
GAGACAGCCGGGCAGATCGGCGCGCGGCTGTTGCGCCATGACCGGATCGGCGGGGCAAGCGCGCCCACGGGTGCGTCGGAGGGTGGCACGATCATCGACAATTCCGGTCCCGTGGCCAGTGCGAGCGCGGCCTTTATCGCGGTGTTGGAGGCTCAGGCGGCGAGGGCGCAGCGTGCGATGAGACGGAACGGCGTGGCCTGATCTGTTTCGCCAAGCAGGCACAAGCTGCCGATCTCGAACGGCTCCGCCGTCAAGCGCGCGACTTGCGGCGCAAGCGCGGCCTCGACCTGGTCGAGTTGTTCTGGCGCGAGCGGTCCGGCCAGCGTGATGTGAAAGATGAAATCACTCAGCACATAAGGGTAACCGAATTCGCGCACCTGCTGGCGCTGGCTGGGCGGGTGCTGATCCGGCGGGAAGCGGGCCAGATCGTCTTCGGTCGTCGCGGCGCGGAACCGGTTGAAGTGGGTGACGCAATCCGCCGCGAGCCAGTCGAGACCCGCGGTGCCGCCCTCGGGGATCAACGCAAGATGCCGCGTGAGCCGCGCTAGCCGGAGCGGGCCAGTCCGCCTCGTCGCCCGGCGTGCGCAAAACGCGCGCAGTTCCTCCGCGATCATCGCGGCGGCAACCCCGTCAGCCAGGCGGAACGGGGCCATGATGGTGCCGTGCAACGTGTAGCGGTACGGCCGCGCTATCGCCTCGGCCGCCAGCGCGTCGGGCAACCCGAAGCTCGACGGTTTGCCAACCTCGCCGCGCTCTGGACACACGCCGAACCAGTCACGCCCGAACTGCGCCAGCGCACTGTCCGCCGGCGGCAGCCAGAAGATCGCATAACGTGCGAAGCTCTCGCTCATGTCGCGCCGCCCCCCAGCGCATTGGCCAGCCGCTCCAGGAAAATGCGCACCTCCTCGGGGTCGTTCAGGCGATATGTCGCCGCCGTTTCCCGGTCCGCGTCGCTCACCACGATGCCTATGCCGTCGCCCGCGATCGCGCGGAACGCATCCTCGTCGGTAATATCATCGCCGATGTAGAGCACGCCCGCGCGCGGCACCTTCAAGCGCTCGGCCAGCATCAGCACGGCCCGTCCCTTGTTCCAGTCGATGCGCGGCTGAAACTCGCAAACCTTCTTGCCACGCAGCACCCGCAGATTGGGATGTGCCGCCTCCAACTCGCCCACCAGCGCCTCGACCTTGGGCACCTGTTCCGGCGGGGTGTTGCGGAAATGGATAGCGGTGGAGAACGATTTGCGTTCGATCAGCATGCCGTCGATCGCACTGGCGCTGCGCTCGGCGCGATTCGCCGTCTCTGTGATCGCCGCGTGGTAGGTTTCAGCGGGGCCGTAGCGCTCGCCGGGTTCGCCGGGAAACTGGAACTCGAAGCCGTGGCTTGCCGCGTAGACGAGGTCGATATCGACCATGGACCGGGCGTCGGCGAGTTCTCGCCCGGTCACGATCGCCACGGGGCAGCGCTGTGCCAGCTTCACGATCGCCGCGCGCATGTCATGCGCAAGCACCGCCTCGGGCGGCGTGGGGCGTATCGGCGTCAATGTGCCGTCATAATCGAGGCACACCAGGCGCGGCCGGGCGGACAGGCGATTTGCGATCGCGTCAATGCGATCTAGCGCGCTTTGCGTGGTCATGCCGGTCTGGTCCGTGATCGCCCCCAAGCCTCGTCGCACTCATCGTTTAACGCTGCCACGCGCGCGCGCCAAGGTGAAATTCCGGGCACACCGCGCTGGACCCGGCCCGGTAGTGCGCTTACGTCCCAAACGGGGCAGTCCTAAGAGCCGAGGAGAGCGGAATGCGTGGTCTCAGTCTCAGGCACGGCAAGATACAGGCGCGCTGCGCCGTGGTGGGCCTTGGCGTGGTGTTAGCCTCGGCAGCGTTGGCCGCGCCGGCGCTGGCGAATGACGTTTACCAGTCCGAGCAGCACGATTTCCGTGTGGTTACGGTCGCAAGCGGCCTTGCGCACCCGTGGGGGATGGCGTTCTTGCCGGGCGGCGAGATGCTGGTGAGCGAGCGGGATGGGCGCTTGCGCGTTGTGCGCAATGGCGAGCTCGTGTCTGAGCCGGTTTCCGGCCTACCGCGCATGATGGTTGGCGGACAGGGCGGTCTGCTCGATGTGACGCTTGATCCGGATTACGAAAACAATGGCTTGATCTATTTTGCCTATGCCGGCGGGCGGCCCGGTAGCGCCGGCACGGAGGTTGCGCGCGGGCGGCTCGATCTGGAGGCCATGACGCTGCGCGATGTCGAGACGATCTTCGAGGTCGAGCCGAAGACGCCAGGCGCGGCGCATTACGGCGGCCGGTTGCAGTTCCACCCGGACGGGACGCTCTATATCACGCTGGGCGACCGCTACAGCTACATGGACCAGGCGCAGAACATCGAGAATCATCTTGGCTCGATCGTGCGCATCAATCCTGATGGCAGCGTGCCGGAGGACAACCCTTTCGTGGGCCGTGAAGACGCGCAGCCGGAGATCTACACTTACGGCAACCGCAATGTGCAGGGTATCGCGCTGCGCCCAGGCACCACCGCGATCTGGCAGCATGAACACGGGCCGCGCGGCGGCGACGAATTGAACATCGTGAAGCCCGGCGTGAATTACGGCTGGCCGGAGATCACCTACGGCATCGACTATTCCGGCGCGATCATCTCGGAAAAGACCGAGGCGCCGGGCATGGAGCAGCCGGTTGTCT
>CAYFVF010000258.1:0-2699 GCA_964346335.1 uncultured Hyphomicrobiaceae bacterium | reverse complement strand
GCGCCGACGATGCCCGTTGACGCCGCGAGCAGCGCCCCGACGATACATACCGAAAACGCCAGCCCGCCGGGCAAGGAGCCGAACATGCGCCCCATGTTGTCGAGCAGTTCTTCCGCGACCTTGGAGCGCTCCAGCATCACGCCCATGAACACGAACAGCGGCACGGCGACCAGCACCTCGCTGCTCATCACCTGGAAGATTCGCTGGGGAAAGGCGCTGAGGAAACTCAGGTCGAACACGCCCAGCCCATAGCCGATGAACGCGAAGAGGGCCGATGTGCCCGCCAGTACGAACGCCACCGGAAACCCCGTGAGCAACAGGCCCACCGTGGCCAGGAACATCAGCAGGCACAGGACTTCGGGTTCCAACAGGGCGCTCATCTCGCCGGGGTCTCCGTGTTGGTCACGCCTGGTCTCTGGCGCCGGGCTGGTCCCAGGTTAGCGGGCCGGCCGTGTAGCTTGGCCATCGGCCCATCAGGTAAAGAACCGCCTTGATCGCCGTGGATACCGCTTGCAGACCGACGAGGCCGGCGAACACCCAGATCACGGTCTTGTAGAGGAAGATGAGGGGCAGGCCCGCCAGTTCCGTGGAGCCTTCCAGCACGCGCCACGCGTTGATGATGTAGCCCCAGGATAGCCAGACGGTCAGGATGCAAAGCGGCAGGATGAATGCCAGGGATCCCACCAGATCGACCAGGGCCTTGTAGCGCGTGCTGGCCTCGCGATAGATCACGTCGACACGCACATGCCCGTCATACAGCAGCGTGTAGCCCGCCCCGATCATGAACAGCAGGCCGTGCAGATACCAGATCGACTCCGACAGCGCCGTGTTCGAGAACGCGAAAACGTAGCGCAGGATCACCACGGCGAACTGGATGAGGACCATGATGAATGCCGTCCACGCTATGGCGTTTCCAGCGCGTATGTTGACGGCATCGATCGCCTTGGCGATCCGGTAAAGGTGTCTCATGATTGCCGCGCGGGGTTTGCCGCAGCGGTGCTGCGGCCGTGCAGCGTGCTGTGGCGATAGCTGATCGGTGCAGCGCAGGCGCCCAGACCGGGATCAGCGGATGAAGGGGGAAGAGCGGTTCGCCCCTCCCCGCAATTGGACGGGATCAGCCCTCCGCGAGCGCGCGCTTGCGCATGTAGGACTGGTCAGACAGCTTCGACCAGTCCAGCGCGATCTTGCGGAACGCGGTGTAGCTGTCGTGGACCTTTTTCGTCATCGCGTCGGCATTCGCGGTTTGGGAGATGACATCCTTCGCCGCGGCGCCAGCCTGGACGAACACCTCGTCGGGCATTTCCTTCAGGTTTACGCCGTGCTCGTTGACCAGCGTTTCCAGGGCCGAGGAGTTCTTGGCGTTGAATTCAGCCAGGTCGATATTGTTTTCGGCCACGGCGCAGGCCTGCAGCGCGGCCTGGTCGGCCTGCGACATGCTTTCGTATAGCTCGCGGTTCACGCCGAGGCCCAGCGCCGTTCCCGGCTCGTGGAAGCCTGGATAGTAGTAGTTCTTGACGATTTTGTAGAAGCCGAACGCCAGGTCGTTGTACGGGCCGACCCACTCGGTCGCGTCGATGGTGCCGGCTTGCAGCGCGGGCAGGATTTCCGCGCCGGACAGCGTCACCGGCGAGCCGCCAAGCTCGCGGATCACGTCGCCGCCGAGGCCCGGGATGCGCATCTTCAGGCCCTTGAAGTCCTCGATCGAGGTGATCTCTTTCTGGAACCAACCGGCCATCTGGGAGCCGGTATTGCCGCACAGGAACGGCTTGACGTTGAAATCCGCCGCCAACTCGTCCCAAAGCTCCTGGCCGCCGCCGTGGTGGATCCACGCGTCCATCTCGTCGGGACGGAAGCCGAAGGGCACCGCCGCGAAGAACGAGAAGGCCGGGGTCTTGCCCTGGTAGTAATATTCGGCGGAATGGTACATGTCCGCAGTACCTTCCTGAACCGCGTCCAGCCCCTTCAAGGCGGGCACAAGCTCACCGCCGCCATAGATGCGAACCGTGTAACGTCCCTCGGTTGCGGCCTCGAAGCGGCGGGCAAAGCGTTCCGGCGCGGTGCCAAGGCCGGGAAAGCCCTTGGGCCAGGCCATGACCAGCTTGAGCTCCTTGACGCCCTGTGCGATGGCGGGGGCGGCCACAGCGGATGCGGCCGTCGCGCCAGCGGCAACGCCCGTGGTCTTCAAGAACGAACGACGATCCATCAAAGCTCTCCTCTCAGTTTCCTCCGTGTGCTCCCGAGCAGCGGCCTTGAGGCCCTTGCGGCTTAACGCGCGGAAGCAAGCAGGTCCGGCAATTCAGACAGCCCGTTAATGACAGTTAAGGGCCGAGCAGGCAAGTGTTCGCCGGCCTGTCCAAACCGGTTCAGGTGCACCACTGACAGCGGCAATGCCGCGTCCACGCAGAGTTGACAGTACCCGCGCTGCATCGTCGTAGGCGTCGAGGTTCCGGTATAGCGCCAGCAGGCTATAGCGCAGGTCGGGCGTGGTGATGCCGTGCGCCTCCAGCGCATAATCCAGCGCGTCCTGCGTGACCTGCCAGAAATCGGCGTAAGCGCCCATCAGGCTGCGCAGCCAGGTGTATTGAAGCTGCTTCTGCCGCCATAGTTCGGACGCCCGGGCGGCCTCAGGTCCGATATCGCCCGCGATACGCGCCATCGGGGCGTGGACGTCGAACAGCGTGCCATAGGCATAGAAGGCC
>CAYFVF010000257.1:0-2719 GCA_964346335.1 uncultured Hyphomicrobiaceae bacterium | reverse complement strand
ACCATATCCTCGGTCACGAGCACCGGGATGTGTTTCTGGCCGTTGTAGACGCCGAAGGTCAGCCCGACGAACTGTGGCAGGATCGTCGAGCGCCGGCTCCAGATCTTGATAACGCCGCCGCTTTTCTCGCGCGCAGCTTCCGCCTTCTTGAGAACGAAGCTGTCGACGAACGGACCTTTCCAGACGGAACGTGCCATGAGCTTTTCCTAGCGCTTCTTCTTCATGTGACGGCTGCGCAGAATGTAACGATCGGTCTCCTTATTGGAGCGCGTGCGCTTGCCTTTCGTCGGTTTGCCCCACGGCGTGACCGGGTGACGGCCGCCGGAGGTACGGCCCTCGCCGCCGCCGAGCGGATGATCAACAGGGTTCATCGCGACGCCGCGCACCGCCGGGCGTTTACCCAGCCAGCGCTTGCGCCCGGCCTTGCCAAGCTGGACGTTGGTGTTGTCCGGGTTCGAGACCGCACCGACGGTCGCGCGGCATTCCCCGCGCACCATGCGCGTTTCGCCCGACTTCAGCCTCAGTATCGCGTTGCCGGCGTCACGGCCGACGAGTTGGACGTAGGCGCCAGCCGCGCGCGCGAGCTGTCCGCCCTTCTCGGCCTTCATCTCGACGTTGTGGACAATCGTGCCAATCGGCATGTTCGCCAACGGCATGGCATTGCCAGGCTTGATATCGGCCTTTTCCGACGACACGACCTTGTCGCCCACGCTCAGGCGTTGCGGCGCAATGATATAGGACAACTCGTCGTCCTCGTAGCGGATCAGGGCGATGAAGGCGCTGCGGTTCGGATCGTATTCGATGCGCTCCACGGTCGCCGGCACGTCCATCTTGCGGCGCTTGAAATCGACTAGCCGATACGCGCGCTTATGCCCGCCGCCGCGCCGGCGCGCCGTGATGCGGCCCTTGTTGTTGCGCCCGGCCTTCTTGCTGCGGCCCTCGGTGAGTTGCTTGACCGGCTCGCCGCGCCAAAGCTGGCTGCGGTCCACGAGGATCAGTTCGCGCCGGCCCGCCGAGGTCGGATTATAGGTTTTCAAAGCCATAACGTTCGCCCTTACCTCCGGCTCACAAGCCTGTGGTCACGTCGATGCTGCTGCCCTCGTGCAGCGTCACGACCGCCTTCTTGATATCGTTCTGCCGCCCCTTGATGCCGCGGAACCGCTTGATCTTGCCCGGCCGGTTCAGCGTGTTCACCGCCTTCACCTTGACGTTGAACAACCGCTCGACAGCTTCCTTGATCTGCGGCTTAGTGGCGTAGGGCGCGACCTTGAACACGATCTGGTTATTCTCCGAAGCCAGCGTCGCCTTTTCCGTGATCACCGGTGAGACGATGATGTCGTAGAGGTCTTCCTGTTTCATTTGAACCGCGCCTCCAGCGCCGTGATGGCGTCCTTGGTCAGCACCAGGCGGTCCCGGCGCAAGATGTCATAGACGTTGAGGCCCTGAACCGGGAGGACATCGATATTCGGAATATTGCGCGCGGCCTTGGCGAAGTCGTCCTGCACCTCCGCGCCCGACACGATGAGCGCGTTCGCGAGGCCGAGCTTGTCCAGCTTGGCGTGCAGATCCTTGGTTTTCGGCGCTTCGAGTTCGGCGCGCTCCAGCACCAGCAGCGCATCCTCGCGGGCCTTGGACGACAGCGCGTGACGCATGGCCAGCGCGCGGATCTTCTTGGGCAGGTCGATGGCGTGGCTGCGCGGTTTTGGTCCGAAGGCCTTGCCGCCGCCACGGAACTGCGGCGCCTTCTTGTCGCCGTGGCGCGCGCGACCCGTGCCCTTCTGGCGGTACATTTTCGCGCCCGTGCCGGAAACCTCGCTGCGGCCCTTAGCGTGGTGCGTCCCGCTCTGACGCTTCAAAAGCTGATAGCGCACCATCCGGTGGAGAATGTCCGGGCGCGGCTCCAGGCCGAAGATGCCGTCGTCCAACTCGACCGAGCCGGCCTTTTTCGCGTCTAGTGTCTTGACGTCGACTTTCATCGCTTATCCCTCGCTCGGCTCGGGCTGCGCCGGGTCGCCGCCGACCGACTCTCCTGGCATGCGGAACGCGCCCGGCGTAGGCGCGTCCTTGGGCAACTCCTTCTTGATCGCATCGCGCACAAGGATCCAGCCACCCTTCGAGCCAGGAACCGATCCACAGATCATGATGAGGCCGCGCTCGCGATCGATCTTCGCCACGCGCAGGTTCTGCGTGGTCACACGTTCATCGCCCAGGTGGCCGGCCATCTTCTTGCCCTTGAAGACCTTGCCGGGGTCCTGCATCTGGCCAGTGGAGCCGTGCGCGCGGTGGGAGACAGACACGCCGTGCGTCATTTCCAGCCCGCGGAAGTTGTGCCGCTTCATCGCGCCGGCGAAACCCTTGCCGATGCTGATGCCCGTGGCATCGACGAACTGGCCCTCGACGAAATGGTCTGCCGTAATCTCGGCGCCGACATCGATCAGATTGTCCGGGCTGACGCGAAATTCGGCCACCTTGCGCTTGGGCTCAACGCTGGCGACCGCGAAATGGCCACGTTCGGCGCGGCTCACATTCTTCACCTTCGCCTTGCCCGCGCCAAGCTGAAGCGCGCAGTATCCGTTCTTTTCGCTGACGCGCTGGGCGACGACCTGGCAGTTTTGCAGGCGCAGGACCGTCACCGGCACATGCGCACCGTTGGCGTCGAAGATCCGCGTCATTCCCAGTTTCTGCGCGATCACACCTGAGCGCATGGGTCCAATCCTCT
>CAYFVF010000256.1:0-2746 GCA_964346335.1 uncultured Hyphomicrobiaceae bacterium | reverse complement strand
CGGGTTGTGCAGATGCGCGATCAGCGAGATGCCCGAGGCCCAGAAGCGCGGGTCTTCCGCCGCGCCGGGGATCTGGTCGGCGAACTCCGGCTTGAAGGTGCCGTGCACGACGGAGGTGTGGACGCCGACCTTCTCGAACACGCGGCCCTTCATGATCGACATGACGCCGCCGCCGCCCGGCTCGCCCGTGTGATCGGTGCGGGTCCAAGGCGTGCGCTCGAACCTCCCGGGCGTCATGTCGCAAAGCGGCCCATCGCTCAAGTCGTCCTCAAGCTGCTCGAACGCGGCACATATCTGGTCACGCAATTCGGCAAACCACTCGCTCGCGCGCTCGCGCTCGGTTTGCAGCGCGTCTTGAATGCTGGGCTCGTGATGCGCGGCCGGCTGCAGGCTCATGGCGTTCCCCGTGTTGGAAAACTGTGCGTTTGTCTTAACCCTTCACCTAACACCATCGCCGCTGCCACCGCAACGTTGAGCGAGCGCAGACCGGGGCGAATCGGGATCGTGACGCGAACGTCAGCGGCCTGATGAACCTCCTCCGGCGCGCCGGCACTTTCGCGCCCGAGCAGAAGGACATCGCCGCGCTCGAAAGCGAACCCGGTGTAAGGCGTCACAGCATGGCTGGTGAGCAGCACGATTCGCATGTCCGCCGAGCGCATGTCGTCAACAAAAGCGCCGAAACTGGCATGGCGATCAATTCTAACGTATTGGAGATAGTCCAACCCGGCACGGCGCAACGCCCGGTGCGACATGTCGAACCCGGCTGGCGCGATCAAGCTGACCGGTACGCCGAGGCATGCGGCGAGCCGCAGGATTGTACCGGTATTCTGCGCAATGTCCGGCTGGTATAGCGCTAACCTCAATGGCTTGGCCTCCCGAGCCCGCGTGATGCCTACGCCACAGCCAAGTTGGGCTGCAAGCATCAAACTGTGGCGATTGCGTTACTTTGTCACCGACTTCGGCCTAGACTCGTTTATAGTCGCAAACATATAACACAATGGGCACAGGGGGAGTGACGCATGATGGACACTCGCGCCGCGCAGTCCGCTGGCCCTGCATCGAACGGGAAGTGAGCGAAAGGAAGACTCATGTCGACAACAGCCGAACAGCCAACAGGCGAAGAACCGAACAGGCGCGATTTCATTCATATCGCCGCGGGCGCGTTTTTGCTGATCGGTGGCGCGGCGGCTCTGTGGCCGCTGGTTGACCAGATGAACCCTGACGCCTCGACCTTGTCCGCTGGCACGATCGAAGTCGATATCGCGCCAATCGAACCCGGCCAGGCAATCACGGTGATGTGGCGCGGTAAGCCGGTTTTCGTGCGCCACCGCACGCCCGAGGAGATCGAGGCCGCCAATCAGGTCGATGTCTCTGATCTCGTCGACCCGCAAGTAAATGCGATGGGCGAGCAGGCCGGGCTTCCTGCCACGGATGCGAACATTACGGCCGACGGGCATGAGAAGTGGCTCGTTGTCATTGGCATCTGCACCCATCTCGGCTGCATTCCACAAGGCAACAAGCCATCAGAAAGCCGAGGTGACTGGGGAGGATGGTTCTGCCAATGTCACGGATCGCACTACGATACCGCCGGGCGCGTGCGTAAGGGACCGGCGCCGCGTAATCTGGAGCTGCCGATTTTTGCGTTTACGTCCGACACGTCCATTCAGCTGGGTTAAGGACTGGATATTATGAAGTCAGAAACTCCGTATGAGCCGAAAACTGGGTTTGAGCGCTGGCTTGACGACCGCTTGCCGATCCCCCGGATGATGCACGACAACTTCACCGGCTTTCCTGCGCCGCGCAACCTGACTTACATGTGGACATTCGGGGCCATCCTCACGTTTGCGCTCATAGTGCAGATCATCACCGGTATCGTCGCCGCAATGCACTATGTGCCGAGCGTCGAGATGGCGTTCGATTCCATCGAGAAGCTGATGCGCGACGTGAACTATGGCTGGCTCATGCGCTATACCCACGCGGTCGGAGCGTCGCTGTTCTTCCTTGCGGTGTATCTGCACATCTTCCGCGGCCTATATTACGGCTCTTACAAGGCACCGCGCGAAATCCTCTGGATCCTCGGCGTTATTATCTTGCTGTTGATGATGGCCACGGCGTTCATGGGCTACTCGCTTCCATGGGGCCAGATGAGTTTCTGGGCGGTGACGGTGATCACCAATTTGTTCTCATCGCTCGATCAGCTGATACCGGGTCTCGGCACCACGCTAGTACAGTGGATTTGGGGCGGGTTCGCCGTGGGCGAGCCAACGCTGGTGCGCCTGTTCAGCCTGCATTACCTGTTCCCCTTCCTGATCGCGGCCTGCGTGGGCCTGCACATCTGGGCGTTGCATGTGACCGGCAGCAACAACCCCACCGGCGTCGAGGTCAAGGATATTAAGAAAGAGACCGTGTCCTTCCATCCCTACATCACGGTTAAGGACGGCTTCGCCTTGTCGATCTTCGCCATCATCTTCGCCTATTTCGTCTTCTACATGCCGAACTACCTCGGACACGTCGAAAACTACATTCCGGCCGACCCATTGGTCACGCCGCCGCACATCGTGCCGGAATGGTACTTCTTGCCATTCTATGCGATCTTGCGCGCCATCCCTGATAAGCTCGGCGGCGTGATTGCAATGGGCGCAGCCATAGTGGTGCTGTTCTTCATCCCGTGGCTCGACACATCGCGGGTGCGCTCCACCAGTTACCGCCCGCTTTACCGGCCATTTTTCTGGCTGTTCGTGTTCAC
>CAYFVF010000255.1:0-2760 GCA_964346335.1 uncultured Hyphomicrobiaceae bacterium | reverse complement strand
TCTCGCCCGGCCCCTGGATGACCTGCGGGCCTTCGGTCGGCAGCGTCTTGAGCCACACGCGCGAGGACTTGTAGGAGCAGTGCTCCGACCACATCACCGAAAAGATGCCGAGTTCGGTTGGCGTGGGCTGGCGGCCGAGAATTTCCACCATTCGCGCGGCCTCGTCCGGCTTCAGGCCGTGTTCGGCGATCAGTTCCGGGGTGATGTCCTGGGCGGCAGCGGTCATCGGCGGACCGTTTCAATACTGACGACAGCGCGTGACGCGCAACTTGGACGGCCCGCCTCACGAGAAGACGGGCCGGAGACAAGGTCGGCGTCACCCGATCAGGTCGGCGTATTGCCCTCTTCCTGATCAAGTTCGTACTCGGCAACGCCCATTTTCAGGACTTCAGGGATGTCCTCAAGGAACTCCGCCTCGTCGAAATATTCGACATAAGGCGGGAAATAGCCGAGATCGTCGTCGTCATCATCGTCCATGACATCCTCATCCGTGGCAATTGCGCGGAAGGTGATGCTTCCATCTTCATTCACCATGATCGAGGCGAGGTCGTCCTTGGTGCCGGTATGCTTGACAGTGAGGCTGTAGGCCCCCGGCGCGTTGTTCAGCGCAAACTCCAACCGGCGGCTTGCGATCTGGTTTTGCAGCTTGCTGACCAGCGTGGCGACCGCCTCGGCGCGCTGCGCGGGTTCGAGCTTGCTGGTCTGCAATTCCTGCTTCAGTTGATCGACTTGTTCATCAAAACTCATGGCCCGCCTCTCAGGGTGATCGTGTCTATACGTGAATCGCGTGCGCCGCGCCAGCCCGGCCTTGCAGGGTTTCGGCCAGGCTATTGAACATGGGCCGCCCGTCGGTACCGCCAAGCAACGGATCGGCCAGCCGCTCGGGGTGGGGCATCATGCCGAGGATGCGGCCGTCCGCGCTGGCAATGCCGGCGATATTGCGCTGCGAGCCGTTCGGGTTGGCCTCTGGCGTGATCTGTCCATCCGCGTTGCAATAGCGGAAAATCACGCGCCCGTCGCCTTCCAGCCGGTCGAGCATATCGGGATCGGCGAAATAGTTGCCGTCGTGATGGGCGACGGGAACGCGCAAGACCTGCCCCGGCGCGTAGTCCTGGGTGAACAGCGTCTGCGCGCCTTCAACCCGAAGATGAACGTCGCGGCAAATAAAGTTAAGCGATGCGTTGCGCATCAGCGCGCCGGGCAGAAGGCCGGTTTCGGTGAGGATCTGAAAGCCGTTGCAGATGCCCAGCACGGGCACGCCCGCCCGCGCCCGCTCGACAACCACACGCATGATCGGCGAATGCGCCGCCATCGCCCCGGCGCGCAGATAATCGCCGTAGGAGAAGCCGCCGGGCAGCACGATCAAGTCGCTGGCGGGAAGCTCCGTCTCGCCATGCCAGACCATGTGCGGTGCGCGGCCCGTCGCCGCTTGCAGCGCGCGGCCAACATCGCGGTCGCAGTTCGAGCCGGGAAAGACGATGACGCTGGCGTTCATGCGGGCTCCAGCTCGAAACGGTATGTCTCGATGACGGTGTTCGCGAGCAGCTCTTCGCACATGCGCTCGACATCCTTGCGCGCCTGCGCCTCGTCGCCCGCGTCAAGCTGCACCTCGAGATACTTGCCCTGGCGGACCTCTTCCACGCCCGAAAAACCAAGCGAGTCAAGCGCGCCCGCGATCGCCTTGCCCTGGGGGTCGAGCACGCCGGGCTTCAGCGTGACCCATATCCGCGCTGTCATCGCCATGCGCCCCTCCCGCAAATGTACTGTGCGTCTAGATAGCTAACTTGAGCGGACGAGTATCGGACCGGGGTGCTTGCCCTGCTCGTTTTCCACAAGAATGCCGAGCCGCCGGGCGACGTCCTGGTAGGCCTCGATCAGGTCGCCCAGATCACGGCGGAACCGGTCCTTGTCGAGCTTCTCGTCGGTCTTGATGTCCCACAGGCGGCAGCCGTCCGGGCTGATCTCGTCAGCCACGATCAGGCGGACCATGTCGTTGTCGTATTGCCGGCCGAATTCAAGCTTGAAGTCCACCAGCCGGATGCCAACGCCGAGAAAAAGCCCCGTGAGAAAATCGTTCACCCGCTGTGTCATCGAGATCATGTCGTCGATCTCCTGCGGGGTGGCCCAGCCGAAAGCGGTGATGTGCTCCTCGGTGATAAGCGGGTCGTTCAACTCGTCGGCCTTGTAGTAGAATTCGATGATCGAGCGCGGCAGCGGCGTGCCTTCCTCCAGGCCCAGGCGCTTGCAGATCGACCCGGCGGCCACGTTGCGCGCGACCACCTCGACCGGCACGATCTCGACCGAGCGCACGAGCTGCTCGCGCATGTTCAGCCGGCGGATGAAATGCGTCGGGACACCGATCGCTTCGAGGTTCGTGAACATATACTCGGAGATGCGATTGTTCAGCACCCCCTTGCCCTCGATCACCGCATGTTTCTGGTTGTTGAAGGCGGTCGCGTCGTCCTTGAAGTGCTGGATCAGCGTGCCGGGTTCAGGCCCTTCATAGAGGATCTTCGCCTTGCCCTCATAGACGCGGCGGCGGCGGTTCATGGTCGTCATCCTTACAGGGTGCGGGAAAAACCTGTTGCGGCGCAGCCTGCGCGGCGCGCCGTCCGTTTCCAAGCCCGTGTCGCTGCGCGTTACGCGTTGTCTGCGCTCGCAGCATGTTGCCTGAGCGTATCTCAGCCAGATTGGGAAGACAACGCCAATGTCAAGCCGGCGATGGGCGCCGCCGGGAATTGATTTGCGCGTGGTCGCACG
>CAYFVF010000254.1:0-2771 GCA_964346335.1 uncultured Hyphomicrobiaceae bacterium | reverse complement strand
TAGTCCGGGACGTCCCGTTCCGGGCTCTGGACCGCTTCCAGCACGATGCCGATCTCGCGTGACTTCTCGCGCACCTCGACCACATCGCCTTCATTGCAGCGATACGAGGGAATAGTCACGCGCTGGCCATTGACCTTGATATGGCCATGGTTGACGAACTGGCGCGCGCTGAAAACCGTCGGCACGAATTTCGCCCGGTAGACGATCGTATCCAGCCGCTGCTCCAGCAAGCCGATAAGCGCTTCGGACGTATCGCCCTTCAGCCGAGTCGCCTCTTTGTAGATGCTGCGGAACTGCTTCTCGGTAATGTTGCCGTAGTAGCCTTTCAGCTTCTGCTTCGCGTTGAGCTGCAGGCCATAGTCCGACACCTTGCCGCGGCGGCGCTGGCCATGCTGGCCGGGGCCGTATTCGCGCTTGTTGACGGGACTTTTGGGGCGACCCCAGATGTTCTGGCCCATCCGGCGGTCGATCTTGTACTTGGCGCTGATGCGCTTGCTCATGGTGTCAGGCTCCTAAAGTCTGAAAAAAGGCTTCGCCGAAGTATCAAACATTGCCTCCTCCCCCCGCTTGCGCGCGGGTGACAGGCGATCCGTCACGAAAAAGGGGATTGATCGTCCCTGAAGCGATCGCCACGGCAATGCAAAACGCGGGCGCAGCAGCACCCGCGGAGCAAATAGACAGAGCGAGGGCGCGCTGTCAACGACCTCTCACGACAACATGCCTACACGGCCGCAACCATCGCCCTGTCGCCAACAGCACTCAGGAGTTTTTCGCTTCCTTGAGATAGCTTTCAATGCGCGCCTGCACAGCTTCGCGATCAGCGTCTGTGCACTCGGACTTGGTATCATCTGGGTCAGAGATGATTTCCGGTTCTTGCGAGCCGTCACCCTTGTCAACGAACTTCACGTTGCCGCTGAGCCACATCACGGTAAACAGATGCAGCCGGTTGATATAGAGAAGCTGCTCTTCGGTCCATTTGTCCTTGTCGCGCTCCTGGCGCATCATCGTCATGTAGTTCTGCGCCTGCAACTGAGGCAATTCGCACATCTGGGCGTGGGCGGACAGGCGTGCGACCTTGATAACGCGGCGGGCATCTTCCAGCGGAACGATGATCTTCGACGGATCGGACTTGTCGATCTTCATCACGCTGCCATCGGAACGCTTGATCTCACTCGGGATCGTAGTGAGTGCGAAATTTGCGATGACCTCGACAGTTTTGAGGCTCAACTCGCTATCGTCTTGCGCCTGGGCGGGCGCACCCAACAGCCAAAGCGCCACAACGAGCGCACCAACAAATTTCATCGCGTTAAAACTCTTCATCCTTTGCCCCTGTCTCGCTTTGGAGGCGAGGTGCCACCTAGTCCACTCGAACTGGCAATAGCACAATCACGGCGTCACTATGACATTTTCCCGTTGCGCGACACCCGGCGTTGGTGCTGGCGTGTCAACGATGCCACAATGCCGCGAAGTGTCCGGACCTCCTGGTCGGTGGCGCCCATTCGTTTGAACATGGACCGTATGCTTCGAACCATCCGCGGGCGCTTCTCCGGCGGATGAAGAAAGCCTGATGCGTCCAGTTCCCGTTCCAAATGCTCGAAAAAGCCGAACAATTCATCTTGCGTGGCTGGCCGCGTCTCCGGCCGACTTTCCGGCTCAGCCAGTTGCTGGCCCGGTGCATCACGGACGTCTGCTGAAGCGTTACGCCATTCATAAGCAATCAGCAAGACGGCCTGCGCCAGATTGATCGACGCGAACCCTGGCACGACCGGCGCGCTGATAATGGCGTCGGCCAAGGCGATATCGTCGTTTTCCAGCCCGGACCGTTCTTTTCCAAAGAGCACACCGCAATTTTGGCGAGTGTTTGTCCGCGCCCACATTTCCTCGGCGGCGGCCGCGGGGCCAACCACGGGTTTGGTCATGTCGCGGCGGCGCGCGGTGGTTGCGAGGACATAATGCAGATCGGCAATGGCCGAGACGAGATCGGGATACACCTTCGCGCGATCCACAACGGCGATGGCATTGGCGGCATACGCGCGCGCAGACTCGTTCGGCCAGCCGTCGCGCGGGGCGACGATGCGCAACTCGCCCAGCCCGAAATTCGCCATGGCGCGGGCCGCCGCGCCAATGTTGTCGCCGAGTTGCGGCTCCACGAGAATAATGGCCGGCGCGGCGGGCGGGCCGGCCAGCGCGTCTGGTTCGTGTGAGGTGGTCACTGCGCTCTTGCGTCTCCACGATTGTTGCGTGTGCCGGTGCTCGCCGCGCAAGGCTTGGCCGCGCGCACTCGGCGGATTATGCTGCGCCGCGTTGAGCCGCCGCTGATCCTGCAAGCCTAGACCTCGCGCAAGGACGAATCATGGAAAAAATCAAGGTCGCCAATCCGGTCGTCGAACTCGACGGCGATGAGATGACGCGCATCATCTGGGACTTCATCAAACAGAAGCTGATCCTGCCCTATCTCGATATCGACCTGCGCTATTACGACCTGTCGATGCAGAACCGCGACGCGACGGACGATCAGGTCACGGTGGACGCTGCCCACGCCATCCTGGAGCACGGGGTCGGCGTCAAATGCGCGACCATCACGCCGGACGAGGGGCGCGTCGAGGAATTCGGCCTGAAGAAAATGTGGCGCTCGCCGAACGGCACGATCCGCAACATCCTCGGCGGCGTGGTGTTCCGCGAGCCGATCATCTGCAAGAACGTCCCGCGTCTCGTCCCCGGCTGGACCGAGCCGATCATCATCGGCCGCCACGCGTTCGGCGATCAGTACC
>CAYFVF010000253.1:0-2775 GCA_964346335.1 uncultured Hyphomicrobiaceae bacterium | reverse complement strand
CGCTTGCGCATCACCTTCAGCCCCTGCGCGACCAGCGCGCGGTTCACCCCGGTGAGCGGCACGACATCACATACTGTCGCCAGCGCAACCAGGTCCAGCAGGCTTATCAGGTCTGGCCCGCCGCCACCGCCCGCGCGCAACTGCCGTGCTGTCTCGACCAGCAGCAGGAATGTCACCCCTGCGCCTGCCAGATGGCCCTGGCCGCTGAGATCGTCCTCGCGGTTCGGGTTGATGACCGCGTGGGCGGGCGGGAGCGTTTCGTCGGCCTGGTGGTGATCTACGACTACGACGTCCGCGCCGAGCTTCACCGCCGCCGCGATCGGCTCATGGCTCAGCGTGCCGCAATCAACCGTGACGATCAGCCCGGCCTCGCGGGCGAGCGCTTCCATTGCCGGAACGTTAGGCCCGTAGCCCTCGCCCAGCCGGTCCGGGATATAGATGCGCGCCTCAAGCCCGTGCGCGCGCAGGAAGCGCGCCAGCAGCGCCGAAGAGGCCGCGCCGTCGACATCATAATCGCCGAAAATGGCCACGTTCTCGCCGCGCCGGATCGCGTCGGCCAGCCGCGCCGCGCCGGTCTCCATGTCGCGCAAGCTGGCGGGATCGGGCAGCAGATCGCGCAGCGTCGGGTTGAGCCATGTCTCGATGTTGTCGGGCGCCGCGCCCCGCGCCGCCAGCACGCGCCCCAGCAGATCTGGCAGGCCGTGCTGCTGGCAAATCGCGGTCGCGAGGGCCGCCTTGTCGGGCGTAAGCCGATCGATCCAGCGCAGGCCACGCACGGAGGTTGTTACGCCGAGAAACGCGCTTTCGGCATCCTCGTTCGGGGAGATATTCAAGGGAAAAGCCATCGGGGAGCACTCGCGCACGACCACATCAATTTGTGGGCGAGCCTAGCCGATTCTACGCCACTGCGCCGGACGGGCTGTGGATAACGCCGCCGGGCACCTCTGCGGCCCATCGGCACCATCGACGGCAAACGCTATCCGGCCAGAGCCATGTGCTGGGTCGCGATCCAGCGCACGGAGCCGCGGGCGCTTCGCATGGCAAGGGTGTGGGTGTGGATCCCGTCGCTGCTCGCCAGCACGCCGCGCAACAATGCACCGCCGCTGATGCCCGTGGCGGAAAACACGATATCGCCCGCGGCCAGCTCATGGGCGGCATATTTGCGCTGCGGGTCCAGCCCGCTGGCGGCGACGATCTGGCGCTGATCGCTGTTCAGCGGGGTAAGCCTTGCCTGCATCTGCCCGCCCATACAGCGCAGCGCCGCAGCGGCGATAAGGCCCTCGGGCGCGCCGCCCATGCCCATGTAGATGTCAAGCCCGGTGAGATCGGCGCGGGCCGTCTCGATCACCGCTGCAATGTCGCCGTCGCTTATCAGCCGCACGGCCGCGCCGGTTTCGCGGAGCGCGTTGATCAGCGTGCCGTGGCGTGGGCGATCCAGCACGCAGGCGGTGACGTCCGCGGGTTTCACCCCCTTGGCCTCGGCCAGCGCCCGCAGATTGTCGGCGGGAGCGGCGTCAAGGTCCACGACACCTTCCGGATAGCCGGGACCGATGGCGATCTTGTCCATGTAGACGTCAGGCACCCCGAGAAGGCTGTCCGGCAGGCCGATCACCACCGCCGATAGCGCATTGGGCAGGGCCTTGGCGCACAGCGTCGCGCCCTCAAGCGGGCTGATCGCGAGGTCGACGCGCGGCCCGCCAGAGCCCAAGGATGCGCCAACTTCCAGCGCGTCGTCCGCCGGCTCGCTTTCGCCGACTGCAACGCGCGCATCGGCTTCGAGCACGCGCAGCTCGTTCAGCAGAGCCTGCGCCGCCCCGCGGGATGCGGCCGCTTCGTCGCCGAGGCCGCGATGCGCCGCCGCAGCGATGGCCGTGGCTTCGGTCATCTGCAAAGCGGACAGCAGCAAACCGTCAGGCAGCGTGGTCTCAGGCTCAGGCACGAGCAGCCCCTTCGTTCATGGCTAGAAGCAGCGCGAGCGCGCGGAGCGGTCTGCCCGGCAGCGCTTCAGGAGACGGAGATTTCGCGCGTGACCTGCCAGCTCTCGCCGTTAGCGTCGCGCCAAGTGAACTCGAATTCGCCGGATTCTTCAACCCGTACCGGAAAGGCAATGTAGGGGTTTGCGGAGACTGCCGGATAGAGCTTTGCCCGGAACACTTCCTCGCCATTAAACCGCGCGGTGAATTCCTCGATGATGTTGCGCGGGATCAGCTTGCCGGTTTCCGCGTCCACGCGCTGGCCGGTCTCCATCGGATGGGCGATCAGCGTTTCGATCTCGATGGTCTCGCCGGCGGCGGCCTGCTCGGGCATCTTGATCTGGGGGGCAGCGGGAAAAACCATGATGGATACCGGTTGTTGATTGGCGCGGATCTATTCGCCGCAGCAGCCGACGACCACCTCGACGCGGCGGCGTCCGATGTAAAAAGCGCCCGTGCTGGTTTGTGCCAGCGCGATGATCTCCTGGCTTTCGCGCAGGCGCATCCGGCTCGAAGCGCGCGCGCTGCCGCTCAGCGGGGTGAAATAGAACGAAGCGACGGGCGGAGATTCGTTGCCGGTTGCGATGATATGGATGGCCCGGACGAAATCTGCTTCATCCTCGGGGGCATCGACCGCGACGGTGAAGGGCACGAGATTTCCGTTCTCGGCGATCTCCGGGAGGTTGAGGGTCACCTTGTCCGCGATGGGTTCAGCATCGCCGACGATCGCGTCGATCTGCGTTTGCCAAGTGCCGGGTTCGGTCGTGTCCTGCGCCTGCGCGCCACGCCAGCCCAGGCACAA
>CAYFVF010000252.1:0-2777 GCA_964346335.1 uncultured Hyphomicrobiaceae bacterium | reverse complement strand
AAATCGTACCATTCGAATATCGTACCGACAGAGGATGCGAAAGTAACTTTTCGCAACTCTTTTGGACGAATATGAATGATGTCCGGCACACCTTGATGCCGTGTACGAATAACCTGAACCACGGACGCCCCTCCCCAACACTTATCGTTTTCCAAGGTGGAATTTGATGGCGGCCGGGATGCTGTTTTTCTTTTGCATTCCCGTTATGGAATATTGAGGCGTTCAATAAAAATAAATCAAAAATAAGGCTTTCGCGGTAAGATTGTGGCGCGATGCACGTGGCCGCGACTGGGAAAATGCGTGCGGGCGCGGGGCTACAGATTGACCGCCGCCCCGCGCGGATTTCAGGCGGTTGGCAGCACATCCGCGACGGCCGCCTGCGTTGCCGCAACGATCTTGTCCGCCTGTGCGTGAGTGAGGCACAGTGGCGGCGCGAAGCCGAGAATATCCCCCTGTGGCATGGCGCGGGCCATAACGCCGTGTCGCGCAAGGGCGGCCGTGACCGCGGGCCCGATTTTCCGGGCCGGATCGAAGAACTGCCGCGCCGCCTTATCTTCCACGAACTCGACGGCAGCGAGCAGCCCTTCCCCGCGCACCTCTGCGACGTTGGGATGATCGCTCAGCGCCTCGGCCAGCCGCGCGTTGAAATACTTGCCGACTTCACTCGTATTTGCCACGAGCGCCATCTTGTCGATCAACTCGAGATTGGCGACGCCGGCGGCCACGCAAACCGGGTGCGCGGAATAGGTCCAGCCGTGGCCGATGGGGCCGAATTCGTCGGTGCCGCGCTCAAGCACTTCCCAGACCTTGCCGGAGATGATCGAGCCGGACAGCGGCGCATAGGCCGAGGTCAGCCCCTTGGCGATCGTCATAATATCCGGCTCAAGACCGTAAAGCTCGGAGCCGAACATGGTGCCGAGCCGGCCGAAACCCGTCACCACCTCGTCGGCGATGAACAGGATGTCGTACTTCTTCAGGATGGGCTGGATCGCGTCCCAGTAGCCGGCGGGCGGCGGCACGATGCCGCCGGTGCCCAGCATCGGCTCGCCGATGAACGCCGCGATGGTGTCGGGGCCTTCGGCGAGGATCAGCTCTTCCAGCTTTTGTGCGCAGTGTTGCGAGAAGTCCTGCTCGCTCATCGCCGGGTCCGGCCGGCGCAGATAATGCGGCGTTTCCGTATGGAGAACCTGCGCGAGCGGCAGGTCGAATTTCTTGTGGAACGTGTCCAGCCCTGTCAGCGAGCCGCTCATAAGGCCGGAGCCGTGATAGCCGCGCCAGCGTGAGATGACCTTCTTCTTTTCCGGGCGCCCGAGAATGTTGTTGTAGTACCAGACGAGCTTGATGTTGGTTTCGTTGGCGTCTGATCCGCCTAGCCCAAAATACACCTTGGACATGTTCGCCGGTGCGCGCTCCAGGACCATTTTCGCGAGGGTGATCGCCGGTTCGGTGCCGTGACCGACATAGGCGTGGTAGAAGGCAAGTTGGCGCGCCTGGGCGGCCATTGCCTCGGCGATTTCCTGCCGGCCATAGCCGACATTGACGCAGTAAAGGCCGGCAAAGGCATCCAGCAGCGTGTTTCCGTCGCGATCCTCGATGTAGGCGCCATCACCGCCCGTCACGATCCGCGTCGGGCTCTCGCCGCGGGCATGCTGGGCGAGATGTGTGGAGGGATGAAAGAGATAGTCGCGATCCCACGCGTCGAGCTTGTCGTTTCTCAGCATTTGCCGTTCCTTCTTTCCCGGGGCCGCTCGTTTTGATAAAGCAGCTTTCAACGCCACCGTAGCAGCGCTTTACAACAGGCCGCAGCATCTCGCCGCGCCGAGACGCCGGACGCCTCGACATGACCAACCATGCGCTTCCCTTCTCGCGCGCCGAATACGCCGCCCGCGTGGACAAGACCCGTCAGGCGATGTTCGTACGCGGCGTTGACCTGCTCGTTGTTGCCGACCCGTCAAACATGGCGTGGCTGACGGGCTACGACGGCTGGTCGTTCTACGTGCCGCAGTGCGTCCTGCTCGGCCCGGAAGGCGAGCCGGTCTGGTGGGGCCGCAACATGGACCTGCCCGGCGCGCGGCGCACGGTGACGATGAGCGAGGACCGGCTTGTCGGCTACGACGATACCTATGTCCAGAATCGCCAGCGCCACGCGATGGAGGCCCTCGCCACCCTCATCCACGACCTCGGTTGGGGCGAGACGGTTATCGGCGTCGAGATGGATAACTACTATTACTCCGCCGCGGCCCATGCAACGCTTGTGAAGTTTCTGCCCGACGCGGGCTTTTTCGACGCCACTGGCCTGGTCAACTGGCAGCGCGCCATCAAAAGCGAGGTCGAAATCCAGTACATGCGCCGGGCGGCGCGCATCGTGGAGCACATCCACGAGGTCATCTTCGAGCGCGCGGAGCCGGGCCTTCGCAAGAACGAGCTGGTTGCCGACATCTATCATGCCGCGATCACTGGCGCGGATGGCCACTGGGGCGATTACCCGGCCATCGTGCCGATCACGCCGTCGGGCCTCGATGCCACCGCCGCGCATCTGACCTGGGACGACAGCGCGATGCGCGAAGGCGAGACGACGTTCTTCGAGATCGCCGGGGTTCATCGGCGCTACCACTGCCCGCAGTCGCGGACACTATTCCTCGGCGAGCCGCCGCAGAAATATCGTGACGCGGAAATTGCCGTGCTCTCGGGCATCGACGCGGCCCTGGAGGTCGCCAGGCCCGGCAACCATTGCGAGGACATCGCCAATGCGTTCAACGAAACGCTCAACCGCTTCG
>CAYFVF010000251.1:0-2785 GCA_964346335.1 uncultured Hyphomicrobiaceae bacterium | reverse complement strand
CTCGGCAACGAGGCGTTCCCCTGGCTGACCGGCAAGCAGATCAATATCGGCCACGCGATGGCGCACGCCTTGCGGGTCAATTTCGTCGGCGAACTCGGCTGGGAGCTGCATCACCCAGTGGAGATGCAGAACACCATCTTCGACCTGCTCCTCGAGGCGGGCGCGCCGCATGACATCAAGCCGTTCGGCATCCGCGCGATGGACACCATGCGCATTGAGAAGTCCTACCGCCTGATCCCGCGAGAGCTTTCCATCGAGTACTCGGCGCTCGAGTCGGGCCTTGATCGCTTCGTGAGGCTCAACAAGCCCGACTTTATCGGCCGGGACGCGCTCGTCAAATGGCAGCAGCACGGCTTCAAGAACCGCCTCGTGACGATGGAGCTGGGCGATATCAAGGACTCGGATGCGCGCGGCAACGAACCGATATATCGAAACGGTAACCTGGTCGGCCGGTGCACCAGCGGCGGTTATGGCTGGCGGCTCGGACACTCGGTGGCACTGGGGATGGTGCCGCCGGAGTTGTCGGGCGAAGGCGAGGAGTTCGAGGTGGAGATCCTCGGCGAGCGGTATCCCGCCCGCGTCATTCCCGAGAGCCCGTTCGATCCCGATAACGATCGTTTGAGGGCCTGACACACGGCGATGTCGCAAATCGCCATGACTGCGGCGCGGACGGGCCGGTTGCCGGTCAATCGGCGCAGTACCCTGAATATTGTATCGCGGCAATGCGTTAGCGCGGAACGGTGGTCATGTCGTCTCGCGCACGCGCCGTGATAACTTGCGAGATGGCGCTTAGACGAGACGGAAGGCGGGGTGCGGCGATGAGTGCTTATGACGAAATGGAAGCCGAGGCGGAGCGCGGTGCCGAAGAGCCAGATGACATGCCCGTGGGCTTCGTGCCAGACGTGGCGCCCGCAATAAGCGCCGAAGAGCGCGCCGGTTGCCTGGCGCGCAACGCCTCGATCGAGATCATCCCGAGCACCGCGCACAAGATCGCTGATTTCCGCGAGCACATGCCCCTGGGCGCGCGAGTGTTCGTGCCCTTTCTGCCGAAAGCGCGGTTCGCCGATTGTATTCCGCTCGCCACGCGCCTGCGCGCCGAAGGCATGGAGCCGGTCCCGCACATCGCCGGTCGCCGCCTGCGATCGAAAGCCGAATTGACCGACACCCTGGCGGAACTGCGTGAGAGCGCCGGCATCAAGCAGGTGCTGGTGATCGCGGGTGACCCCGAAGAGCCGGCCGGTCCGTTCCAGGATTCCATGGCGGTGCTGGAAACCGGGCTTCTGGAGCAGCACGGGATCGAGAAGATTTTCGTCGGCGGCCAGCCCGAGGGTATCCCGGGCGTCTCGGGTGAAGCGGTCAGCGACGCGCTGGACTGGAAATACGCCTATGCCAAGCAAAGCCCGGCCGAATTCCGCCTTGTGACACAGTTCGTGCTCGACCCGGACAACCTAATGGCCTGGCGGCGCAACATCGCTGAGCGTGGCATCGATCTGCCGCTTCATGTCGGCCTGGCCGGTCCGACCAGCCTCAAGACGCTGATGAAATTCGCCGGACTGACAGGCGCGAAGGCGTCATTCAAGGCCATGCGCAAATATGGCGTCAAGCTGACCCGGCTGAGCGACACGGCCGTCCCCGACGATCTCGTTCACCGCCTCGCCAGCGAAACGGCCGGCGCGCCGGTCCACGGTCTGCATGTCTACACCTTCGGCGGCTTCGCCAGCGCGGTCGATTGGCTGGACTCGTGGCGCGCGGGCGCGGCCGAGGACTGCCAGAAGGCTGGCTACGCGACCGCCTGACGCCATCGCCTACGCATTACGCGCTAGTCACGCGCCATGCCGGGCCAGCATTCCGCTGCCCGGCTGCTTGCGTTGGGCACCCCCACCCCGTGCCCTACCCGACGGCTGTGCTTGGAATCCGCTGCTGCCGCCTTTACACAAGAAGGTAGAGCAAAGAGGTGATCCATGAAGACCGAAGAGCCGCGGACGATTTATCTCAAGGACTACCGGCCCTCGCCGTATCTCATAGAGCGCGTTGATCTCGACGTCGCGCTCTCGCCGAACCAAACCCGCGTGCGCTCCCGCGCGAAGGTCACGCCAAACGCTGACTCCGATGCGCCCGCCAGCCCGCTGACGCTGAACGGCGAAAAGCTCGATCTGCACTCGGTGAAGGTCAACGGCACGCCCGTCAATGACTACACGCTCGATGACCAGTCGCTGACGATCACCTCCCCGCCCGACGGCCCCTTTGAAATCGAGATTGAGACGACGTGTAACCCCGAAGGCAACGAGGCGCTGGAAGGGCTGTACCGCTCGAACGGCATCTATTGCACGCAATGCGAGCCGGAGGGCTTCCGCAAGATCACCTATTTCCTCGACCGGCCAGACGTGTTGTCGCGCTACCGGGTGCGCATCGAGGCGGACAAGTCCGAAGCGCCGGTACTGCTAGCGAACGGCAACCCGGTCGAATCCGGGGATCTCGACGGCGGACGGCACTACGCGCTCTGGGAGGACCCGTTCCCGAAACCGGCCTACCTGTTCGCGCTCGTCGGCGGACACCTCGCGTGCGTCGAGGATACTTTCATAACCCGATCGGGCCGCACCGTGGAGCTTCGCATATATGTCGAGCCGGGCAAGGAAAGCCGCTGCGGCTGGGCCATGGAAAGCCTCAAGACGGCCATGCGCTGGGACGAGGAGCGCTTCGGGCTGGAATACGACCTCGACATCTTCATGATCGTCGCCGTGTCGGACTTCAACATGGGCGCGATGGAGAACAAGGGCCTCAACGT
>CAYFVF010000250.1:0-2789 GCA_964346335.1 uncultured Hyphomicrobiaceae bacterium | reverse complement strand
CTCTAAATGACCCCATGGATGTTTATGGGGTCGACTTCACCAGCCGCCCAAGCCGCGCCAAGCCGATTACGTGTCTGCCGTGCAGGTTCACGAATGGAGTGCTGATCGCCGGGCAGCTGGAGACTTTCGCGGACTTCGACGGCTTTACGGCGATGCTCGCGCGGCCCGGCCCGTGGGTCGCGGGCCTGGATTTCCCGTTCGGCCTGCCGCGCAAATTCATTGCCGGGGCTGGCTGGCCGCAAAGCTGGGCGGGCTACGTCGAATATGCCGCGCGGCTTGGCAAGGATGGCTTTCGCGCGGCGCTGGAAGCCTACAAGGGCGACCGCCCCGCGGGCGACAAGGAGCACCGGCGCGTGACCGACGTTGCCGCCGGGTCGATCAGCCCGCAAAAGCTTTACGGCGTTCCGGTCGCGCTGATGTTCTTCGAGGGCGCGCCTCGGTTGCTCGCCTCCGGTGCCACCATCCCCCATGTCAGGGAGGGCGATTCCGACCGCGTCGTGATCGAGGCCTATCCCGGCGCATTGGCTCGCCAGATCGTGGAAAGGCGCAGCTACAAGACTGATAACCGCGCCAAACAGACGGCCGAGCAAGGCGATGCGCGCCGCGCCATTTTCGACAGACTGACCAGCGGCACGCTGCGTGATTGCCTTGGCTTCAGTATCGAGGCCGACCCGTCCCTTTGCGATGATCCGGGCGGCGATGCGCTCGATGCGCTCTTGTGCGCGGTGCAGGCCGCGTGGGCGTGGAACCGGCGAGCGCACGGCTATGGCGCGCCGTCGCCGGTTGATCCGCTCGAAGGCTGGATTGCCAACCCGCGTGTTACTCGCCCAGCGTCTGTTCCAGAAGTGTCTTGAAGGCCGTCCAGGACTTGCGGTCCGCGCGCTCCTGGTAGCGGTCCGAGCCGAAAACAGTGAAGGCGTGCGGCGCGCCGGAATAGACCTCGATCTCGTAGGTCACGTTCGCCGCCTCCAACTCGCGCGACAGCTGCGCCACGTCATCCATCGAGATGGAACTGTCCGCGCCGCCATGCGCAATCAGGATCGGCGGCGTTTCAGACGAATAGCTCTGCCCTTCCGGGGTCGAGAGCCCGCCGTGAAATGTTGCATAGCCGGCAACATTCTCGGCCTGGCCGGAGCGCGCCAGCTCCAGCGTCGCCGCGCCGCCGAAGCAATAGCCCATCACGACCGCTTCGCCGCCGCCCATCTCGCGCGCCTGCGCCAGCCCGGCGAGGATACGCGCGCGCATGGTCTCGCGGTCCTGATAGAGCTTGGCGGTCTCTGCCTTCTTGGCCTGGGTCTCGACCGGGCGGTTGCCCTTGCCATACAGATCGACGGCAAATGCGTCGTATCCCATCGCGGCAAACATGTCGGCGCGCTCGACCTCGTAGTCCGTCAGGCCGTCCCAGTCATGGATGATGAGCACCAGACCCTTGGCCTCGCCATCGGCGGGCGCGTGATAGCCTTCGAAACTTGCGCCGTCGAGGTCGTAGGTGATGCGCTCGCCCGCCCAGGCGGACGTTGCAAAAGCGATTGCCAAAACAATGCTCAATAGGCGGAGCATATCGGTGTGTCCTCGCCGCTCGGTGGGGAAGTCAACCGGCCGGCGTACTGCGCGGCTTGCCGGATGGCTTGGTTGTAGGCGAGGTTAACTGGAGGCGCGGGGCTTTGCTACCCCTGTCGACGCGAGAGTGCGGAAAGGAAGGTGTCGGTGCGGCGGAAGCCCGGGCGTGATACGCGAACGGATTTTATCGGGCTTCCGCCTTTTGGCGTCTCAAAGGCTCAGGACGGCCAGAACCGCCACGCCGACCACGAACGACATGCCGACCTGATTGAACGGCGGCTGGTCGCCCCACCACTGCACGAACTTCATGTCTGTTCTCCTTCGTTTGGTATGTTCATCGCTCTGCCTCCTCGATATACGCTTCTGATCGTCGGCTTGCAGCCCTTTCCGCCCGCAAAATTGCGAGCCTCGTAAGCATCCATGTTGCACTGCACACGACAATTCTCTTGCGTTTCAGGAGGCTAGTCCGTGACGCGCGCGCCAGTTGTCGCAAGTTGGCACAGTCTGATATGCGTGAGGGTCATAGCCTTGATCGCGTGATCGCGCGGGCGACGTCCGCTCAGGAGGCCGCTCCCGTCAATTGAAGGGTTTTCATGAAAAGAATCGCCGTGTCCTTAGCCCTGCTCGCCGCTCTCATATCGGCCGATGCGCCGGGCGTACGCGCACATGCCGGTCTGACCAACAGCGCGCCCGCCGACGGCGAAACGGTCGAGGCAGATATCTCGCGCATCAAGCTCGAATTCTCGCAGGATGTCCGGGTCACGCTGGTCCAGGTTGTGCCTGCCGGATCCGCTGAGCGTGTCGATTTGGAGTCTGAACTGCCCGGCGCATTTGCTGACGCTGTCACGGTGTCGGTCCCCGCGCTCGCGGCTGGCGCGTACCAGGTGCGCTGGACCGCGATTGCCAACGACGGGCACGTGATGGACGGCGGTTTCAGTTTCACAGTCGCGGACTGACATGGCGCTTGGCGAAGCGGACGTGCTGGCTGTGCTGCTGCGCGCGCTGGTCTACACGGGCACAGTGCTTGCCGCGGGCGCCGTGTTGTTTCGCCTCACGTTTCCTGCGCTCGCCACCGTTCTTCCGGCGCTGCGCAGGCAGATCGCGCTGGGCGCCGTGCTGCTCATCATCTGCGAGCCGTTGCGCTACATCCTTTTCCAACTGCAGATCGCGGGCGGGGACTTCGCGCTGGCGCTGTCGCCATCCATGCGCTGGATCGGGCTGGAAACGCC
>CAYFVF010000249.1:0-2803 GCA_964346335.1 uncultured Hyphomicrobiaceae bacterium | reverse complement strand
GCCACGCCCATATGCGTTGCGTCGGGGAGCAGCAGGTTGCTGTTGTGGCCTGGGCTGCGCTTCCACTCCCGGAACAGCTCGCCGAATGCGCGTTGGCCCGTGCCGACGTTCTCGGCGGCGACCTTGGGGGTGAACCCGGTGCGCTCGACCCGCTCCCACGGATCGGAACCATCAGAGCCGAAGTGCGAGATACGGTCGTTGCTGGCGAGATCCTGCGCGTGCGCCAGCGCGGCTTCCTTGAGCTGCGGGTCAAGTGACAGTGGCTGCAAGCCTTTTTCGGCGCGGTATTCGTTCACGAGCGCGAGGGCCTGTGCCGCCTCGAATGAATCGGCGGGCGCGACCGCCTGCAGATCCTCATCACTGGCCGGGCCGGTTGCGCGACTCCACACCGCTGACAAGCGTTCCGAAAGTGAGGGATCCTCGGCTGTGTTCTCGGCTTTTTGAACCTGCTCGGCCGCCTTGCGCTCCTGTTGCGCCCCAGAAAACGCCCCGCTCAACCCAGTATTGACCGCGCATCCGCCAAGAGCTGCCGTTGCCAGCAAAAGTGCGAGTGTCTCGCCCGCACGCTTGCACACAGATGCGGCCAGGCCGCTTCGCTGATGTCGCACTGTCACGACCATCTCCGTGAGAAATCGCCTCATGTCTCGGTAATCTATCGGAAACACCGTTAACAAAAGGTTCTGGTGTGTGCCTCAAGGGCACAACCTCGACCCGTCAGATAACGATAAACTTATGTGACCGGATGATGGCGTGGACTGGATGATTCAGCTGTTATTGCCGTCGTCGGCCCCATTGCCGGCGAGCTTGTCGAGGCGCGCCCGCATTTCCGCGAGTTGGGAACGCAGATGCGCGACCTCTTCAGCCGAGGCCGGGGTGGCTTGGCTGGAGGGCGGGGTCTTGTCAGCATTCGCGTCTTCGCCCGACTGTTCGGCATCCGCGGCGGTCAACGGATTGAACATGTTCATCGCTTGCTCGAACATCTCCATATTCTGCCGCGCCTGCTTCTGCATTGCCTCGAATGCGGCGCCGCCAAACGGTGTCGTGTTGAAGGTCTCGGCCAGCTGCTTCGTGTATTTCTCTTGCTCACGCGCCAGCGTATTCATGCTGTATTCGAGGTAGCTGGGAACCAGGCGCTCCATCGAGTTTCCGTAGAAGCGGATGAGTTGGCGCAAAAAGCTGATGGGCAGCAGGCTTTGCCCCTTGCTCTCTTCATCCACGATGATTTGAGTGAGTACCTGGTGCGTCAGGTCTTCGCCGGACTTGGCGTCATAAACGACGAAATCACGCTCGGAGCGGACCATTCCAGCAAGGTTGTCGAGCGTGACGTAGGTGCTGGTGTCTGTGTTGTAGAGCCGGCGGTTTGCATACTTCTTGATGACGGCGGGCTCTTTCGTAGCCGTGCCGTTCGACGTGGGGGACGTATCATGGGCCATGTTGATGCCTCAACGGGTCGCGGAACAGGACGGGGCAACCGGAGCGCCCGCGCAACCTCCAAAAGTCAGGTTCAATATTGCATTGCGGAAGCCGCCGGACAAGTTTTGTGCGGGGCATGAGACGGTTGGTAAATCAGGCGAAATGCCCGATACTTAAAAAAAGTGACGAGTTCAGGCCCCGCAGCGGTTCACGAGACCGCTTTGCATGCGCACAATGCGAAGGATGCGACATTGGCCCGAGCGGTCATGGCCAATCTAAACCGGCGACCCCGGTGAACAGGAGGACAGGATGAGCAACAACGAGACGATCGTCATAGCCGGCGCGGCGCGCACGCCGGTCGGCGCCTTCAACGGCGGCTTGAGCAGCGTGCCGGCGCATTATCTCGGCCAGACCGTGATCAAGGAGGTGCTGGGCCGCGCGAAAGTCGAGCCGGGCGACGTCTCCGAGGTGATCCTGGGCCAGATCCTGACCGCCGGCCAGGGCATGAACCCGCCGCGCCAGGCGTCGATTGGCGCAGGCCTGCCCATCGAGACTCCGGCCTGGGGCATCAACCAGGTGTGCGGCTCCGGCTTGCGCACGGTGGCGCTCGGCTCCCAGCAGATCAAGCAGGGGGATAGTAATATCGTGATCGCGGGCGGCCAGGAGAGCATGAGCCAGTCGAAGCACGCCGCCTTCATCCGCCAGGGCCAGAAGATGGGCGACCTGGAAATGGTCGACACCATGATCCGCGACGGCCTGTGGGACGTGTTCAACGGCTATCACATGGGCAACACGGCGGAGAACGTCGCGGAGAAATGGCAGATCACGCGCGAGGAGCAGGATGCTTTCGCCGCTGCCTCGCAGAACAAGGCCGAAGCCGCCAAGAAGGCCGGCAAGTTCAAGGACGAGATCGTGCCAGTGACGATCAAGGGCCGCAAGGGCGATACGGTCGTCGAGGAAGACGAGTACATCCGCGACGGTGTCACGGCGGAAGGTCTGTCGGGCATTCGCCCGGCTTTCAGCAAGGACGGCTCTGTGACGGCCGGCAACGCCAGCGGCATCAATGACGGTGCGGCAGCGGTCGTGTTGATGAACGAAGCCGAAGCCGGGCGGCGCGGAGTCGAGCCGCTCGCACGCATCGTATCGTGGGCGCACGCAGGCGTCGATCCGTCGATCATGGGCACCGGGCCGATCCCGGCGTCGAAGCTGGCGCTGGAAAAGGCCGGCTGGACGCCCGAACAGCTTGACCTGATCGAGTCGAACGAAGCCTTCGCCGCGCAGGCCTGCGCCGTGACCAAGGGCATCGGCTGGGACCCCGACAGGGTGAACGTGAACGGCGGCGCGATCGCCATCGGCCACCCGATCGGCGCATCCGGCACGCGCATCCTCG